>JAYVIT010000468.1:0-6302 GCA_043769965.1 Saprospiraceae bacterium | reverse complement strand
ACATCTATTTGTTTGTTGAACGGATGAATTTGTAGTGGATTCATTCTTACTATTGGGGTTAAACATTCCCAGGCATTGACGGAATCATATTTACTCTTATTCTTTAGAATTATATTCTTAATCTCAATAACATCATCCTGATCGATTGTTGCAAAATTGGTCACGTTCGCTGTGAAATACTGATACGGATCAGAGAATAACTCAATGCCCGATAAATGCTTCTCAATACAAATAAGATCCAGAGTATTTACAGCGTCGTAGGTATTGTTGAATGAAACTGATTTTACTGTATATAAGTCCATGGGTATTGCAGTATACCTATAAGGATTACCGTACCGGATTTTATAAAAATTAGAATTGTTAGAAAAACTTGTTATCGCAGTAGAGTCATATTTTCTTTCCTTATTATACAGTACTTTAATTACTTCACCTCGAATAGAAGCGTAAACTCCTATATTACAGCATATACCATAATTATCAGTTACAAGGAATTGAACAGTTGATACTCCCAAATTACCTTCATTATCCTCTGTGCATACATCCAATGTAAAAGTTTTTTCATCGATATCAAGAAACAAATCATCGCAACAAATTGTGGTACTTTCTTGAGTCGGATCGCCATTAAAATAATAGTTTAAATCCAATTGATTAGTGCAGTTATCAAAAGCTTTTTCAACAAAATCTTTGGCAAATAATGTGATGCAACCGCTAACGTTTAGTCTAAACCGTCTGAACTCATCAGTGCACTTAATTACCGGTGCCTCACAATCCTTCACTTCAAATAACTGACAAAGCGTAGATTGATTTCCGCATGTATCCTCAGCAAACCAACAAATCTTATGCAGACCTATTGGATACGTACCACTTGCATCTAGTGAATTTTTGTTGTTGTCAGCAAATGGATTGTCACGAATAACAGGATCCAATCCATCATTCAATTGTTTTGGACTTAATGGACCCACTCTAAAATCAAAACCACTATGCGCTCCTCTTCCATCATTAAATAAATCAATCTTGTACTCAAATGAAATCAACTCATCGGGAGTCTGATCATCCGTCGCGCTTACCTTAATTGACAAATATCCCATACAAGAATTTTGTGCTGGATTAAAACTGGCCGGAGTACAATTTCCAAAGTCAATGCGAATAACCGGCTTGTCAGAATCATTACACGAGTCGACCGGAAATGAATTGGCTTTTGCATTTATAGTAAAGCAAAATCCAATATATAAAACAGTAAAAAGCAAAAACTTGGATGATTTCTTAATAAATAAATAGCATATGGAATACATGTTCCGTAGTGAAGGAATTAGTGCCATAGGATGTTAGTTTAGGAATCGAAGATAGCGAAAATTCAGATCTGAGATCTCATTCCAACAGTATTATTGTGTATATCAAATTGCACTAAGCCCCTTCTTTAATAAATTTCTGGATTTATGTGCCGAGCATTACTTTTTTTAAAGTACATCCATTAAGAGATTCTTCACTGTCGTTCGGAATGACATATTAATTTTTATGAAGGGAAGGGAAAGACACGCCATGGCGTGTCTTTCCCTTCCCTCTTTTTATTTGAATGCTGTCATTCCGAACGACAGTGAGGAATCTTGATAAAATGGACTAATAAATAGTGCAATTAGTTATACACACAGTATTATTGGGACATAGCTCTCATTGTACTTTATCACCTCTCAATACTCTATACCTCTTCCTCGCCTCAACAGCCAAGACGCTATTGCTGAAATCCATGAATAGTTTCTCATAGAGTTCTTTCGCCTTTTCTTTGTCGTTGAGTTGATAGTCATAAATTTTTGCCAATTCATATAGGGAGTTGTCTGCGCGGATTTCTTCTTTGTGTTTTTCTAAAATCAAATTGTACTTTGCAATTGCAGTATCAGTAAGTTTAAGATGATTGTAAATTTTTGCTTGCAGATACCAGACATCATCTTCTAGAAATTTTGCTTCGGGATCAGTGAATGGAATTTTATTAAGTATGTACAATGCAGAATCATACTCATTCTGAAAAACTTTCAACTCGGCTTTTGAATACATGCTCAAGGATTCTCCGGTAGTATCCTGATTGAGATTATCAATAATGAAAACGGAAAGATCAATAGCATCATTCGAAATCAATCGACTCGTCGCGCGCTTGAGAATATCAAATTGTTCCTGCGCCCATTGAAAATCACCGGCAAAATAAGAGAGCTTCGCATTTTTAAATCTCGCCATTTCACCCAACTCATCTTCTTTAAAATCTTTATCAACTTGAGAATACAATAAGGTGGCTTCCCAACGCTCCCCAGTGATCAGATAATAATCACCAAGATCCAGTTTTGCTTTTGCCCTAACATGAATTTCAACCATATTGCTTTTGACCAAATCTGATAAAAGCTGTATTGCTTTATTGAGATTGTTGAGATAACGCGCCTCGAGTTCGGCAAATTCTATAATTAGTGGAGCAGAGATATAATTGCTGCCAAATTCATCTTTGTATTTTTGATAATCCGTTTCGAGTTGAACGAGATCTTCTTTTTTGTAATCATTTTTCTCCACGATCAGTTGTCTTCTGCAAAACAAAACCTGTCTGTTGGCTTCGTGATAAAATGATCCGGTGGGTCCTTTTTCTTTTACAAAATTATAACCGTCTATTGCAGCACGCAGATCATTGTCAGATGCTGCAGCTATGGCAATACTGTAAACGCGATTTCCATTTTCATTGAGTTTGCGATCCAGTGCTTTGGCCTGGCGCATTGCATTTGAATAATCTTTTACTTGTATGAAGGACCATTGAAGCAATTCCGAAAGTGTTATGGATTCCGGATTTCTATCCAGTCTTTGATAAATAGAAGCCTGGAGAGTTTTGTATTGTTCGGGATTCAAATAAGCGATTAATAAAGCCTGAACACTTTGAATTTGAACAGTGCCGTTTTCAAGTCCGTCCAAAAAATATTTCATCATGGTGCCGATGTCACCTTTACGGCGATATAAATCAGCAAGATTGTATGTAAAAAATACCTGCGATTTCATTAGCTTTTCAGCTTTCTCATAAGTCTTGATTGCAAAATCATACTTTTCGATTTGAATAAATGAATTTGCTAATCTGTGAATGATTGAAACATCTGCAGTGAGTTTATCAATTGCAAATTCAAATTGTTTATCCGCTTTAGCATTTTCATTTAATCGGTTTAACAATATTCCATAGCTCACATATAAAAAAACTTCTTTGGGTCTGCGACTGATTTCTTTCTTTACCAGGCTTTCGCTTTCATCATATTGTTTCAATGACATTAAGCAGTCCAAATACCTGTTGAAATAGGTATCGTTATTCGGGCTTTTTTGATATAATAATTGATAGATATTAGCGGCTTTTTCAAACTCTCCATCAGCAAAGTATTGCTGTGCAAGGCGCGGATCCTGGGCATTCAGACTGGAAACAAAAGTCAATAAACAAAATATTATGAAACGCATGTTCTACAAACGATAAGAGTGCAAAAATAGTTTAGAATTTTGATAATTTGGGGTCTATATTTATACCCTGCCTAATTGAATAATGAACAACGATCGCAGAATGTAGATTTACGAAGGTTAATCACTTCAAAATTCATCATTCGATGTTCATTATTCTAAATTCAAATTGATTTCAATCCAGGCTCATTCCCCCAACCCTTGTTTTGCTTTCTCATATTCCGGTTGCTTCAATGCATTTTTATATTCATCTGTAAAATGTAATCTTCCAAAAGATGCTATATATGCTTTGAAAGTCATGCTATCGAAGTGTACAAGATTGCGGCGGTATTGCAGTGTTTGAAAAAGATTTAAAGCAATTAATAAAAAGCAAATTGCAAGTATGGCTTTTTTCTTAAAATCAATTTGTTTCAAAACATAAGTGTAAAATGCAGCCATAGGTATAGCAAGCAAGGAATACAAATCAATCATAGCCCGGTTACCAAATCCTACATACCACCAGCACCACCAGGAAAATACCAAATACATGTAGATTACAAAAATTGAAAGTATCGCAATCGATAAATGAAATTTCTGTTTAAACAAATGGTACATGCCAACAATTGAAAAAATCATGATCGGAGTATAAATCAACCAACCGTTTCTAAAACTAAGCAATCCATGAAAAATCATAGGCCTCAAAAAAAAGAAACGCTCTCCTACATATGAGAAAAACAAAAATTGCCCGGTTACAGATTTCCAATAGAGCAGTTGTGGGAGAACAATTAATATGCATAATGCTTTAATGGTGATCAAATCCATTGGTTTCGATAAAAACAGTTTGATGTTTTGAACTATATCTTTGAATGATTGAACTCCATATAAAAGGGGAAATAAAGCAAAAACAATATTGATTGGCCTGATTAAAACTAAGAGCCCAAGAGTAATTCCAATTCCCACGGCATATTTAATTTTTTTGATTGCGAACCAAGAATGTACACAATACATTAATATGGCAGCAAGCGAAAAATTGTAAGCATGACTCATTGCTGATTCCGTAGTCGCATTATAGAATAAATTGGTACCCAGTGTAACCGAAACCAAAGTCAGTGCAACAGCCCATTCATCAAACCAACTCAACAATAATTTTCGAAGAAAAAACAAACCGATAAATAAATAGAACAAACAGGATAGGTGTACATATTTTTGATAATGCCAAGTGAAACCATTTGGTTTGGCACCTGTAACCTGCGAGCGAACATGCGCCATAAAAAAGAAGGGAGCATACATCACCGACATTCCCATTGAAAATTTGTTGACGAAATTTCCATTCGGTGCTGTCAATGGCCAGAATTTTACTTCCGGATCCAATTGCGTATTTTGTTTAAGAAAATTTAGTTTGTAATCATGATAAATGAATGTTGATGGCAGATACGCATAGTAACCAATGATATCCCAATTGATGACTTCATTATTTTTCCATTTTTCAATATTCAAATTTGCAAAAATGAAAATGAAGAGCAGCAAAAAGTATGTATAAAGCGAAATAGATTTTTTCTTCATTGGTATTTTCGTTTGTCAAATGTAAGAGAAAAAGAGTAATTGTTAACTGTCTTTAGAGCCAATGTTGTTGCTTGAATCTTGCCTACCGCAGTAGGCCTTTCGTTTCTAATTATCGGGTTCGGGCAATGTTGTTGCTTGAAGACTCTATGTAAACAAAAAGGTCCTAGATTAAGATGGTGGTCAATAATTTAGCCACAATTTTATAACTCTTTAAATCTAAGACCATGTCAAAATTAGCAAAATAAATTGATTTTTCAGGTCAAAAAATTTACGTTGGCCTCGATGTCCATGCTGTGAACTGGAATGCAACCACGTGTTCAGATCATCTCATTCTTAAGACTTCTCATATGGAAGCCGATCCTAATTTATTAGCGAATTATTTAAACTCAAATTATCCATGGGCGAGTTTTGAAATAGCTTACGAAGCTGGGTTTTCTGGATTTTGGCTGCAGAGAAAGCTTGAGCAAATGAATTTTAATTGTATAGTTCTTAATGCTTCGGATATTCCTCAAACGAATAAAGGCGCACTAAACAAAACGGATAAGATAGATTCGAGAAGGATTGCCCTAGCGCTAAGGACAAGACAGATTAGTGGGATATACATTCCTACTGAAGAGCAAGAAGATGACAGACTTATTTTAAGGCAAAGAGCCCAAGTGGTTAGAAATATGGTTCGTGCTAAAAATGTAATAAAGTCATTATTATATTACAAAGGAATACGGATGCCACAACGATTTACAAGTAGCAACAGTAAAAAATTTAGTACCTGGATAAAATCCTTACAACACAATGATGAATCAACGAGAATTGCATTAGATCAGAAAATAAAGCATTTAGAATTTTTGCGAACTGAATTGCTGGAGATTACAAAATATATTAGAACTCTAATGAGGAGTGAAAAATATAGACAATCATCGGAATTATTGCGGAGCATACCCGGAATAGGCAACATTAACTGTTTCGCATTCCTTACTGAAATCGGTGATATTAAAAGATTTGTAACTACTCAGGGCAAAAGTTACCAATATTCTTTAATACCTGAAAAACATTCATCTGTTGTTTAATAGCAGTATCTATCACCGATCGGATAACTGCAAAAGAATGTGCGCCGGATGTCGATTTAAACTGACCTGAGACTTTCATTTTCACCTTTATGTTTCTAATAGCACGCTCACTACCATTATTGTCCGGCGGTACAATTGGTACATGCAGGAATACTAAAATATGCTCACGAATTTTGAGTAATTTCTTCTGCAAGGTTTTAGCTTTTTTAAGTTTATCCGGCAGTTTTTGTTTTA
>JAYVIT010000467.1:0-4207 GCA_043769965.1 Saprospiraceae bacterium | reverse complement strand
AGCGGATGCGAATCCATTGTTTACTCATATTTTCGAACAACCGATTGCTTCTTCATGGATTCAGTTTTTAAAAGAAAATGATCTTACTGAAAAAGATATAAAAGCTGTAAAGCCAAGATCCATTATTTTAACACCTATATTCGACAACAACATTAGTTATGATCTCATCGCAGAAGCACATGTAAGTGTTTATCCGAGGAATAAACTGCAAGAGTATTTACCTATTGCAGATGTGTATGATCCTGTTGGTAATAACAATGAATTGATATTTCTTCCCGGGCTCGCGGATGTAAAGGAAATTGTAAGTCAACCTGAATTTGTTTTGAGATTAGCACTTAATG
The DNA here is from genome assembly GCA_043769965.1 of Saprospiraceae bacterium. Classification (GTDB taxonomy): domain Bacteria; phylum Bacteroidota; class Bacteroidia; order Chitinophagales; family Saprospiraceae; genus Vicinibacter. The sequence continues at coordinate 3,866 of JAYVIT010000467.1, read as the reverse complement.
TGAGAGTAACGCCGGGATCTGTTTCAGAACATTACTTAACGGTTCAATTTGATGTTTTTCTGAATTGATGAAGAAGGCTGTTAGGCTGTAGGCTTTAGACTATAGGTTTATATCTTCACAATTAATTTGTAGACTTCAGTTCATAGATAATAAATCAGAATTTATTTATTCTTACTATTGCCACTTGCCTACAGCCTACAGCCAATACCTCAATGTTTCAAATGCTTCAACTGAATGATTTCTTTATCAGTAAGAGCTCTGAATTTTCCGCGAGGAATATTTTTTTTAGTGAGTCCCGCATAGTAAACCCGGTCCAATTTTTCAACTTCGTATCCTAAGTGTTCGAAAATTCTGCGGACGATTCTGTTTTTACCTACGTGAATTTCAATTCCAATTTCATTTTTTTTATTGTTTGCGTAATCAACTCCATCTACTTCTGCTATTCCGTCTTCCAATTGCACGCCATTCATTATATTTTCCAGATCCCTTTTGGAAACTGGTTTACTTAAAGTAACATGATATATTTTTTTTATTTTATGACTCGGATGAGACATTTTCTGAGCGAGATCACCATCATTGGTCAATAATAATAATCCGGTTGTATTTCTATCCAACCTGCCAACAGGATATACACGGGCATTGATCTCACTTCTTATGAGATCGAAAACCGTTTTTCGTCCGCGCTCATCATCCATGGTTGTGATTACATTTTTTGGTTTATTCAAAAGCAAATAAATTCCTTTTGAATCAAGACGAAGTATTTTTTCTTTGTAGATAACAACATCATCTTCCTGCACTTCATAAGCAGGGTTCGTAAAAATTTTACCATTTAAAAGGATATGGCCGTTTTTTACTAATTCAGCGGCTTCTCTTCTTGAGCAGATACCACAATGAGCAATAAATTTATTGAGCCGGAGTACTTCTGTTTTATTATGAAGAGATTCAACCGTTGGTTTAGACTTAGAATGGAATGTCTTCTTCTTCATTCATTTTGGATTGTTTGATTATCACATTTGGCACTGCTGGTGAACTTCCAAATGGATCAAAGTTTTTTTGCAGTGGAACGAATTGAGCATATTTATCTATAAACTTCATTCCGACCATTCCTGTTGCACCATTTCTATGTTTTGCAATGATGAGCTCAGTATAACCCTTGGGCATTTCGAATGTATTTTCGAGCTCGTAGTATTCTGGTCTATAAATGAACATGACCATATCCGCATCTTGTTCGATCGCACCAGATTCCCGGAGATTTGATAATTGGGGACGTTTATTGTCTTTACTCTGTGTCTCTGCAGCCCGGTTTAGCTGGGATAATGCAATTACAGGAATATTAATTTCTTTTGCAAGACTTTTTAATGCTCTTGATATACTTGAAATCTCTTGTTCGCGATTTCCTTTTTTATCCACAGATCCTAAAGTCATCAATTGCAAATAGTCAATGATGACCAATCCGATTTTATATTGCTGATGAAGACGACGGCATTTGGCACGAAGTTCAAAGACGTTTAATGAAGGTGTGTCGTCAATATAAATTGGTGTTTCACTCAGTTTATTTATTGCATGATTGAGTTTATTCCAATCATCTTCATCTAGTTTGGCATTTCGCATTTTACTTCCTTCAATCTCAGCTTCCATAGATATCAATCTATTAACTAACTCAAGATTATTCATCTCCAAAGAGAATAAGGCAACAGGAGTGTTGTATTCCATTGCAGCATTTTTTGCTAATGCCAAGGTAAACGAGGTCTTACCCATACCTGGCCTGGCTGCAATAATGATTAAGTTTGACTTTTGCCAACCTGATGTAATTTCATCTAAATCAGGAAAACCACTCGCTACACCAGACATTCCTGAATCCAAATGAGACATCGTTTCCAATCTCTGTTGAGCCATGCGTACAAGCGAGCCAACTGATTCATAACCCCGGCGTAGATAATTGTCTGTTATTTCATAAAGACTTTGTTCAGCTGTATCGAGTAAATCAAATACATCTTTATTGTCCTCAAAGCAATCTTGTATAGTGCCTGTAGATATTTTAATTAATTCCCGTTGAACAAACTTTTGAGCTACTATCCGGGCGTGAAATTCGAGATTTGCAGAAGAAGCAACCTGGTTTGCTAACTCGAGAATGTATGCCAGTCCTCCAACTTCCTCCAGAACCTTAGTTTTATGTAGAATTTCTCTGACGGTGAGGGTATCTATGGGCTGATTAGTTTCAAACAGACGAATCATCCCCTCATAAATCTTCTGATGAGCAGGTTTATAAAAGGCTTCAGGTTTAAGGATATCGAGTACAACTGAGATGGCATCTTTATCGAGCATTACAGCACCAAGAACTGCTTGTTCTAATTCAACAGCTTGAGGTTGAATCCGCTCGTATGACAAAGCGGAAACCTCAGCATTTTTTTTTCGGAAACTACCCGAACTAATGGCCATTGAGTCTTTTAGCGGTTCCGCCATGGTTTAGTTAATTGTTTTTCGTTGCAAGGAGAGCACAAAAATAGAATAGAACAAATAGTAAAAAAGTTTTATATGACAGAAGGAATTGTTGATAACTAGCTAAAATCCTGTTTAAAAGATGTTGAAAACTCATTTAATGGTCTTGAGCCTCAAATATACATATTAAAAAATTAATTAATATGAAAAAATAGTTAAACTTTGGTTTTGTTTATCAGCGACTTATTAATAAAAGCTGTAATATATTTTCAGGATTCACGGTGTTTGAATTTTTGACTTTAGGGATAAAATGCTTCAGGCTTCCTGAATTTTTTCCGAATATATGTTAAAAAATAATAATAACTTTTTTATTCACTATAGTAGAAGATTAGCGCTCAAAATTTTGTATTCACAGCTATAATGTAGAGGAAGAATAAATATAAAGTAAATTATATTTTTTTTTGCTCTTTGCTCTTTGCTCTTTGCTCTTTGCCACTTGCTCATTGCCACTTGCTCATTGCCACTTGCTCATTGCCACTTGCTTCTTGCCCATTGCCAATTGCCAATTGTCCATTGCTTCTTGCTTCTTGCTCATTGTCCTTTTTTCCCAATGTTATTCAACTTCATTTGTACTGTTTCCACAGTTTTAGTTTGAGTGCCTATGAGCGTTTTAGTCAACTCCTGATCTTTTACATTAGTGATTATATTATTCTCTGCTTTTAAAATTTTTGCTTTGCCTTCCTCTATATCTTGGTGATAGTCTTTATTGTCTTTAACTAAATCGGCCATTTTTCGATTGAGTTTTTTCAATTCATCTTGCTGGTTTTCCAACTCTTCTTTTACCATTTCACGCTGCACTTCATAAGAAAATTGCTGTAAGAATTCATTCGCTCCTTTATATTCATTGGGATGATCTGTAGAATTTAGAAAGCCATTTTTTAAATCAAAGAATGCTGTGATTCCATTATCTTCAATGATGACATATACATCCATTTGGTTTGCGCCATTGATTGAAGGTATAGTTGTAGCCTGGAGAATCTGCTCATCTGCTTTGCGGTTCTTTGTGAGTTTTCCATAATCCTTGGTATATTTTTTCCAGATTTTTTCAATCAAGTTTGATTTTGCGTCCGGAATTCTAACCGCTAAGCTATTTTGAACACCTAGACTCATCTGTAATTTATTTTCACTTACTTGTGCGAATGTTGACTGACACAAAAAAAGATAACTAATTAAAATAATTAAAATATTTTTCATAAAATTGAATTTAAACATCAATATACAACAATTTAGCAATTAAGTTTGAAGATTTTCATATATTAAGAAATATATAAGTAATAAATTAAAACTGCTTACAAAATCTTATCGGCCGTCGGCGGTCAGTGGTCAATTTTCCCCCTCAACGTAAACAAATTGTATTTCAATATGCA
>JAYVIT010000466.1:0-3733 GCA_043769965.1 Saprospiraceae bacterium | reverse complement strand
TATAGTATTGTCTAATGCTATATTTAAGAAATACCTAAAGATTATACCTTAAATATAGTATTGTCTAATGCTATATTTAAGGTATAATCTTTAGGTATTTCTTTTTTGATTTGATCCATGCGTTTGTAAAACTCATTCGCAATTTCAATATAATTGGCTCCTGGTTGTGGTACTACTCCTAAACCCATCATGGGTACATTGGATTCGCGTAGCATGGTTTCTTCATTTTCCGGACCCAGAATAGCGTATCCAATATCTTTCAATTGAATCATAGCGCCTTCTGATTCGCGAATGATTAGATTATTAAATTGCTCTTCAGTGGTCAACTTACCGGAAATCTTTACAATGAGTTCTGTATTGTCTCCTGAAATTTTACCTGATGGCAATTCGACATTCTCCTTTTGTATTGCTTGTTGAACTTCAACGGGTGTGATTTTATAGGAAGCCAATTTTTCAGGATCCATCCAGATCCGCATGGAATATTTTTTCTGTCCCCAGATCTGTACCGTGCTTACACCTGGTATAGTCATCAATCTTTGCGCGATGACATTTTCTGCATAGTCACTAATTTCAAGATTGCTGCGCGAATCACTTCGAAGTGTCATGGAGATAATTGCATCTGAACTTGCATCTGATTTGGTAACTGTTGGAAGTCCATCGATATCAGCTGGTAATTGTCGAACTGCTTGCGAAACTTTATCTCTTACATCATTCGCAGCAGCTTCCATCTCGACATTCAGTTGAAATTCTACGGTGATATTACTGACGCCCTGGCTGCTGGAAGAAGAGATTGTGCGAACACCCTGGATGCCATTAATAACTTTTTCGAGTGGTTCTGTAATTTGTGATTCGATGATATCCGAATTGGCTCCGGTATAATTTGTTCGAACTGTAATTACGGGTGGATCAATTGCAGGATATTCACGAACTCCTAAAAAATTAAAACCAATGCCACCGAATAATACAATGATGAGACTTACAACAATAGCAAGTACAGGGCGCTTGATGAATATTTCTGAAAAGCTGCTCATTTTTCAATCAAGCTTGAAATCTTAATTGGTGTTCCTGGTTTTAATGACATAATTCCTGAAGTAATTACCGTGTCGCCAGTACTCAATCCATTTAAGATCTGAACCTCAGATTCAGTTCTCATTCCTGTAATGACCACAGTGTCTTTTGCAAATCCATCTTTGCTGATAAAAACTTTGTATCCTTTCAGAATAGGAATCAATGCTTCGGATGGAATCATGATGCTGTTCTCATTTGCATGGAGTGTCATTTCTATTTTTAGAAAAGCGCCGGGCAAGATTTTATTTTGTTTATTTGGATACAGTGCACGTACTTTTATGGTTCGGGTATTAATATCAATTTTCGGTTCAAGGATGTCAATTTTTGCTTCAAAAAGATGGTCGCTGCCTTCTGTTTTAAATTTGATTGCATTGCCGATTTTAATCAGGGAATTGTATTTTTCGGGAATTGAAAATTCAATTTTTATTGGATCGATTTGTTGTATGCTTGCCAAAATTTGTCCGGGTGAAACATAGCTACCAGGTCCGATATTTTTAAATCCTAACATGCCGGTGAATGGTGCACGTATTTCCGTTTTTAAAATCTGTGCATTAATCAATTCGATATCTGCACGTTTGACCCGGTATTCATTCAATGAAGTTTCGTATTCATCTTTGGATATGCTATTAATTTCAAGTAATCTTTTATTGCGAATTTCTTTATCCTTTAATAATTCAGATTCAGATTTTAGCTTTTTAAGTTGAGCTTGTAATTCCAGATCATTTATTTTGGCTAACAATTCTCCTTTGCTGACTACTTTGCCTTCTTTTAAATTTAGAAGCGTAAGTTTGCCAGCAACTTCAGGAATCAGATTTACTTCTTCGTTTGCCAATGCCGTACCTGTTATAAAAAGTGTATTATCGGTTTTGGCGGCTTTAGCAAGAAATGCATTCACAGTCATCATACTGACACCAGGTCTGGTAGTTTGTTTTTGAATGGAGGCATCATCCAAAAAATAAAACTTATAAACACCCAGGCCGGCAAGGATAATGATTATAATGATTAGGGTTTTATAACGATTCATTTGTTTATAAATAGGCTTGTAGAAATGATTCTAATTAATGCGATAAAGATAAAAGGCAAGTTTTGATTTGTAAAGCTAATTTTGGTTAAATGATCAAGGTATTCATTAAACCAAAAGAATATAATAAATTATTTACAAATAGGTTCACAGGTATCTTAAGACTATAAGCATTAGTACTTGTAGAATCCATGTAGGATAGGGAAGTGGGTAGATTTAAGACATGACATTTCTAATTCTACAATCGTGAATATTCGTAAAGATAGAAATGTCATGTCTTTGACCTTGATTGAAATCTTAAGTTTTCATACTAAAAGCTTACAGATAGTCTATAGCCACTATTAATTATTTCGGTTTATCTTTACCCATTCATATTATTTTATGCAACAACTTAGCGAGCAGGAAATTATCCGTAGAAATTCATTGGCCGAAATCATACAGTTAGGAATTGATCCATTTCCACATGAGGAGTTTGAGGTAAATGCAAATTCAGTTCAGATTAAAACTGAGTTTGATAATCCAGATTTTCCAAATGCCAATGAAGCTTTTAAAAATATTCGTCTTGCCGGAAGATTGATGATGGTAAGAGATATGGGTAAAGCTTGCTTTGCTGAAATTCAGGATAGTGCTGGTAAAATTCAAATTTACATAAAAAGAGATGAAGTTTGTCCTACTGATGACAAAACACTTTACGATATGTTGTTTAAAAAATTGATGGACATTGGAGATATTATCGGTGTGGAAGGCTATGTGTTCAGAACAAAAGTTGGAGAAATTTCTATTCACGTTTCTTCTTTTAAATTATTGAGTAAGTCTTTGCATCCGCTTCCCATTGTAAAAGTGGATGCTGATGGACAGTCTCATGATGCTTTCACTGATCCGGAACAACGTTATAGACATCGCTATGTCGATTTGATTGTAAATCCTAAAGTCAAAGAAATTTTTGTCAAGCGAAGTAGGATCATCAATGAGATGAGAAAATATTTTGTGGAACAAAGTTGGCTTGAAGTGGAAACTCCTGTGCTGCAAAGTATTCATGGTGGTGCTGCGGCACGTCCATTCAAGACGCATCACAATGCTTTGGATATGCCATTGTTTTTGAGGATTGCAAATGAATTGTATTTAAAAAGATTAATTGTTGGAGGCTTTGATGGCGTTTTTGAATTCGGAAAAATGTTTCGAAATGAAGGTATGGATCGTACACACAATCCTGAATTCACATCAATGGAAATCTATGTTGCATATAAAGATTATATATGGATGATGGAAATGGTGGAAACCATGTTGGAAAGGGTAGTGATAGCAGTAAATGGATCTGCAATCGTAAAAAATGAAACTGGGGAACTCAATTTTACAAAGCCATTTCGAAGATTGAGCATGTATGATGCAATAAAAGAATACGCCAATTTTGATGTAGAAGGAAAAGCTGAATCAGAGTTGAGAACATTTTGCAGATCAAAATCTATAGCAATTGATGAATCTATGGGTTCGGGTAAATTAATAGACTGCATTTTCAGTGAGTTGGTTGAGAAAAATCTTGTTCAGCCAACGTATATAACCGATTATCCCATTGAAATGACACCATTGGCCAAGAAGCACAGATCCAAACCGGGATTGGTAGAGCGATTTGAATTGTACGTAAAC
>JAYVIT010000465.1:0-3719 GCA_043769965.1 Saprospiraceae bacterium | reverse complement strand
CACGTTGAAACTTGCCATTGCAGCGAATTTCGATATCAGACAATTCTTTAATCTCAGCAACCTTGGCCTTGTTGGTTTTGGCAATAAATGTTTTAGGTAATGATTCGCAATTATCCGCATCAATGTAAACATTCATGGATTTGACTATCTTGATTTCTTCGATATTAGTTTCAGGATCAAAGATCACGATCGTATCAATTCGTTCATAGACACCGGTTTCGTATTTTTGTGATGTGCTTTTATTAATAATTAAAATCAATAAAATGAAGAGAAGTGATGAGGTTTTCATAAGATATATACCTAATTATGACACTAAGATAGCAATACTTTGAAAAGTGAAAGAAAATGAATCTTCACACCAAGAAGCAATTCAGACGGCCAGCAACACCAGCTTGACACAATGCCGTCCATAATGTTTATATTTGCTTCATGCTTACGTTTTAGGCGGAACCGCATCAAGCCAATCCGTCCGTTGACCATAATGCAAAATGAAATCATATTAAATAAAAACTATGAGCAAATTATATATTTTATCTCTTTTTTTTTGTAACACAAAATCTTTGTGCTCAGATAGGATCTACGAATGAATTTAAAATAACCGGAAAAGTAAAAAGCGAAAAAACCATTACTTTAACAGATCTTCAGCAATACCTTACGATTGAATTGAATGATATAAATACGAGTTGTTCACCAAGGAAAGAAGAAAAGTCGAAGTCCCTAAAAGTTGTATTGCTAAAAAATATTTTGGACAGCATTGCCTTTCAGTATGAAAGACCTAGTATGTTGAATCAATATTATTTTTTATTTGTAGCTTCCGATGATTATAAGATTGTTTTTTCATTTAATGAGATATATAATACAGAAATTGGAAATAACCTCTACATAGTTACTGAAATGGATGGAAAAAAAATTCAGGATATGGATAATAGAATATTGCTTCTTACTACCAAAGACATTAAAGGTGGAGCAAGGAATATAAAATCACTTTCAAAGATTGTTGTTTGTAGCGTGGAATAACTTAAGTTTTAACTTGATTTGTTTATTGGGTTCAGAAGTATTTGTATGAGGAGAGAGTTGCATCGTAAGGAAGTTGTATACTTGTTCAAGCCAAGAAATTCAAACTTGTTCAGAAGTTTTAAGCAGGAACTCCAGCTGAAAGGGCACTGACTGGTTTGAGCTTTGAGTAAGTTAAAAGAATGTCTTCGAATAAAGATAAAAAATCATCCTTGACTTTAGTCAATTGTAGTAACCTCTTTGAGAATTGTAAATAACATTAAAAATTATGTGGCATTAATAAATCATATTGAATTACAATTGATTTCAATCAATTGTAATTGCATAAACTGATATTTCTAAACTTCCAATTATTTTATTCCTCCAATTCGGGCAACTAATTAGCAGCAATTGACATTGTTCCAAACCCGAATTACATTCTGAGCAGCAGCGAGGAATCTTTTTAATGGAGCGATATCAAGAAGCAACGGCGAGAAACCTTATTGCACTTCAGGTTGAAAGTTCTCTTTGAAAAGATCCCTCACTAGCGTTCGGGATGACAGATACATTTTAGGAAGTGAGGAAATAAAAAATAAGGCTAGCCTTATTTTTTATTTCCCTTTTATACCAAAGACGATGTCATTCCGAGCCTAAGCGAGGAATCTTTAATTAAGCTAGATAAAGGTTTGATTTGAAAGAACACCTCAACTTGATGTCGCAAATTGCGACATCAAGTTGAGGTGGAAGAAGAAAGAAACCATTTACTTTTACTGAACATGGAGTACTGATGTTGTCAAGTGTATTAAACAGTCCTATAGCAATACAAGTAAACATTCGAATCATGCAGGTTTATGCAAAACTCAGAAAAATGCTTCTTATACACAAGGATCTTTACATCCCGCTAAACCCTGCCAAAAGAAATTGATACCCAGCAATCTCGATTATCTTGACTATGTATTTGCACAATATCCCTCAATTATTTTTACATTTGTATAAACCCACATTCATGAAGACCAATTGTATTTTGATCTTTTTAATTTTCTTCATAACTATTCTTAAATCCCAAGACTGGATTCAAAACATTCAGGATCCAATTAATTTTTATGACATTCGCAAGGCTTTCTTTAATTCTGGCAATGCTGCAAGAGAAAGCAACGGGCTTCCCAAAGATGATGAAAGTTCAAAATTCAAAAGATGGGAATATTTTATGGAGCCAAGGGTCTATCCATCCGGAAAATTGCCCAAAGCGAATTGTCTTAAAGAAGCACTTGATGATTATAACAAGTTGAATCCAGGCAATCGGTTGCAATCCCGGTCTAAGAAATGGACTTCATTAGAACCGGAAGAAGGATTTCCATTTAATGGATATGCAGGCAGAGTGAATTGCCTGGCTTTTCATCCGACGGATACCAACATGATATATATAGGAGCACCTGCAGGCGGATTATGGAAAACACAGGATGGTGGATTGAGTTGGAATGTTTTGACAGATCATATCCCGTCAATTGGTGTTTCTGAAATTGTCATCAATCCAATCGATCCAGATATCATATACATTGCAACCGGTGATCGCGATGCTGCTAATTTTATCAGCAATCCGTATTCATATGGAATTTTAAAATCTAAAGATGGCGGATTGACCTGGGATATAACAGGCATTCAATATATGCTTACAAATCAAATGTCCGTCGCAAGAATTATCATGCATCCAAAAAATCCAAACATCTTGATGGCGGCATTGAAAAGCGACCAGACAAATTACAAAGGAATATGGCGATCAGAAGATGCAGGATTGACATGGACCAATGTAAGCGGTGGCGCTAAATATGATATTGAATTTCATCCAGTCAATCCAGATATCGTGTACACATCCGGTTATAAGAATATTCAAAAATCTGTTGATGGCGGAAAGACTTGGAGCATTATAAATTCATCCGATCTGCCTCCCGTTGCAGATATCACTTCTTCTAAAATTGCCGTCACTCCGGCTGCACCAGATAATATATATGTTGAATACATTGCTCTCGATGGATACACCTATGGTTTGTATAAATCATCTGATGCCGGTAAGAGCTGGACGAAAATAAATTCGCTGAGACTGAATACACAGGGCAGTTATGATTTTGAATTTGCAGTGTCAGCTGCGGATACAAACTTTATTGTAACAGGTGGACAGAATTTGTACGTTTCAACAAATGGAGGTAAAGACAATACGCTGCGCAATGCAGGACATGTGGATCATCATGGTTTTTATTTTCGTCCGGGAACCAATACATTGTATAATTGCAACGATGGTGGATTGTATAAATCTTATAACAAAGTAAACAGTTGGATAAATCTGAACAGAGGACTGAACATATTTCAGTACTACCGGCTGGGATGTTCGCAAATAAATGAAGAATTTATCCTAACGGGTGCACAAGACAATGGTACGCTTTTACATCGTTTTCCCTATTGGCAACAAGTTTTAGGCGCCGATGGAATGGAATGTGCTATTGATCCATTTGATGACCAGTTTTATTACATTAGTTATCAATATGGAAACTTTGTAGGTGGTGGTTCCGCAAGTCCGATTTTCAGATCTCCACCAGGTGCAGGCTCCACAAATTATGCATGGGTAGCTCCATTTTTAATTCATCCAAAAAATTCACAAACATTATTCGCAGGTGGGAAAGATATTTATATAAGCAAAGACATGGGAGCAAACTGGATAAATTATTCAACAG
>JAYVIT010000464.1:0-22190 GCA_043769965.1 Saprospiraceae bacterium | reverse complement strand
AGAGATTTTTGTAATAACCAGGCGGATCGATTTTGTGATACCGAGCCTGATTATATAAGCAACAGGTGGACTTGTGGAGGTGATGGTTTTAGTAATAATAAACTTCGTGATACCAGAGATTCTACGTTCCGGGTGGATGGATCACTTTTTATGTCCTATTCCAATGATGATTGCATGAGTCGTTTTTCCAATGAGCAGATGGATGATATGAATCAGAATTATCAAGGTCCGAGATCTGCACTTAAAAGGAGTAATGTCGTTCCGAAATTTATTTCAAAAACAGGAATTCAATTGAATTATCCAATAGATAGCGTTGAAACCTTGACAAACCATGTTGTTTTCTCCTGGGAAAAAATTACAAATGCGAAGTATTATGTACTGCAAATTTCAAGAACTGTAAATTTTACTATAGTTGTAAAAAATTTACTTTTGACAGATCATTTTGTGGAAATTGATTCACTCATACAGGGGAAAAATTATTGGTGGCGTGTCCGTGCTTTTTCAGAATTTGATTTTTGCGGAACAGAATCTGAAGTTGGTACTTTTAAAACAAAAGAAATTGTCACATCCACAAACGTTGAATTAAATCATGAATCTTATATCGTACCTAATCCTGCAAGTTCATTCGGATTAGTTCAAATTAATTCTAGTGTTACAAATCAAATTAATACGGAAATTTTAATTCATGATCTAAATGGAAAAGTATTTACGCCTAAGTCCATAATTTTAAATCCCAATTCAATTCTTGTTGAACTTGGATACTTACCTGATGGATTGTATTTTTTGAGTAACCAGAATGCCAAAGCTTCGCATGTATATAAGTTGATTGTTAAAAATAAATAAATGAATTTACACGAATATCAGGGTAAGGCATTACTGAATTCATTTAATATCAGGACACAACGGGGAATTGTTGTGAGTTCAATTGAAGAAGCAGCTGACTCTTATGATAAATTACTCCACGAAACTGGAACACAATATGTGGTTGTAAAAGCTCAAATTCATGCAGGTGGTCGTGGAAAAGGCGGTGGCGTTAAATTGGCAAAAAACCGTGAAGATTTTAATTTATATGCTAAGCAAATCCTGGGCATGCATCTTAAAACACCACAAACCCCAGGTGGAATGGAGGGTCCTGGAAAATTGGTTCAGAAAATTTTAATCACAGAAGATTCATATGCTCCTGATTTTAATAAATGCAAGGAATATTATTTTTCAATTTTAACAGATAGAGCTACCCAAAAGAATGTAATCATTTATTCCACTCAGGGAGGAATGGATATTGAAAAAGTGGCAGAAGAAACTCCGGAACTGGTATTTAAAGAGTTTGTTGATCCGGCTTTAGGCTTTCAGGATTTTCAAGCACGCAAAATTGGATTTCAACTTGGACTTGAAGGCAAAGCGTACAAAGAAATACAAACATTTACTAAAGCACTCTATAAAGCTTTTGTCCAATTGGATCTTAGTTTAATAGAAATCAATCCAACACTACGAAATGGAAATGACGAAATCGTTGCTGTCGATTGCAAGATTTCAGTTGATGATAATGCATTATACAGGCATGTTGATATAGAAGAAATGCGTGACGAATCCGAGGAGGATCCTACAGAAATAGAAGCCAAAGCCTACAATTTAAATTATGTTAAACTGGATGGCAATGTCGGATGTATGGTGAATGGCGCAGGCTTGGCAATGGCTACTATGGATATCATAAAACTTTCAGGAGGAAAACCTGCAAATTTTTTGGATGTTGGTGGTACAGCTGATGCAAGCAGAGTTGAACAAGCATTCAGAATAATATTAAAAGATCAATCGGTTAAAGCAATTCTTGTAAATATTTTTGGAGGCATAGTAAGATGTGATCGCGTGGCCCAGGGTATTGTCGATGCTTATAAAAATATGGGTAATGTCCAGATTCCAATCATTGTGAGATTGCAAGGTACAAATGCGGAGATAGCTAAGAAAATGATTGATGAATCAGGCTTAAAGGTACATTCCGCAATTTTATTACAGGAAGCTGCTGATTTAGTAAAAAAAGTACTGACAGAATAATTGGAAAGCTTCAATCTAAGCACGTTAAATTTATACATTAGAAGAGTTCTTGCTCTTAACTTTCAGGATCCGGTATGGGTTTCTGCTGAACTTTTATCGCTTAAGGAAAAAAATGGACATGTGTACCTCGAACTTACCGATAAAGATGCACTACATAATATCACTGCTCAAAATACAGCTATAATTTGGAAAAATACATTTTCTGGGATTAAAAAATCCACGCAGTTTGATATCGATCATATTCTAAGAGAAGGAAATGAAGTCAGGCTATTAGTAAATGTTGATTATAATGTCAGATATGGCCTGAAATTGATCGTTCAGAATCTGGATTCTGAATTTACATACGGAAGAATAGCACAGTCAAGATTGAAAACAATTGAGATTTTAAAAAAAGAAGGTATCTGGCAAAAAAACAAGACTACTCAATTTCCTATAACAATTACAAATATTGCTGTAATTGGAAGTAAGGATAGTGCAGGGTACAAAGACTTTATAAATCACCTAACAGAAAATCAATTTAAATTTTCATTTCATACCAGCTTATTTAATGTTTCAGTGCAAGGGGCAAATTCAGTTAAAGAGATCAGCAATGCTTTCGCCAAATTGCAAATGAGAAAATCAAAATATGATATTATTGTATTGATACGGGGCGGAGGCTCTAAGCATGATTTATTAGAATTTGATTCTTTAGAAATTGCAAAAGCAATATCATTATCCGAAGTAGCTGTTCTAACAGGAATTGGTCACTTCATTGATGAAAGCGTCGCCGACCTATCCGCCTATCAAGCCTTAAAAACGCCAACAGCCGTCGCAGATTTTATTATTTCAAGGAATAGGGAAAGCGAATTAGCCATACTTGACCTGAGGGATAGCATTTATCAAAGTACTAAGCAATTCGTCACAGATTTGAATTATAATCTTTCAGCTTTCCTGAATACCATTATTAATAATGTCAGTAGACAAATGTATCAACGATCAAAGTATTTGACGGATTTGAATTACAGTATCAATCATAAGGTCAATGCACAGCGTTTTGCTGAATATAAAAAAGTTACAGAGTTAAATTTCATTTTAGAATCCAATGATCCGGATATAATTTTGCAGAAAGGATACTCCCTAACATTTAAAGATAATATCTTACTATCTAAATGCAAATCAATTACGGAAGGCGATGAAATAAAAACCACATTTTCAAAAGGAACATTAACCAGCAAGATCAATACGATATGGGAACCAAAAAATTAACATACCAGGAAGCCTTCGAGCAGCTTCAAATGATTTGTGACAGGATTAAGGAGGAACTGATTCCTATTGAACAATTACCTGAAGAAATTCAAAAGGCAAAACAATTGGTAAAATATTGTCATGATTTATTAAGAAAAGTAGAATCAGAATTAAAGGATACTGAGGAAGAATAAACGATATTCAAACGTCTAATATTAATCGTGGAGACCTGTATTATTTTGTTGATTTTTTATTAAATAGTTTTTTACAAAAAAGTTTAAAATCATCAATAGCATTTCTATCTCGCATTGCTGACCAGCTTAAAAATATTCCAGGTATCATTAAAATAATACAAGGAAGCCAAGCGGCCCAAACAGTTGGTATCCTTAAGCCTTCAGTTAATCGCTTGCAGAATGTGTTTAACAAAATATAAGCGACAAATACAAGAATGCAAATGATTAATGGATATCCATAACCACCTCTACGGATAATGGCTCCTAAAGGAGCTCCAACAAAAATGAAAAGCAAGCACACAGCAGCAAGCGAGTATTTGATATACAATTCATACTCGAACTTCGCCTTTTGAACTTTAATGCTCTTTTTTTCTTCGACTTCAGATTTTCGTTGTTCTTCAATAACTTCAAGTTTGACTTTTACTTGGGAATTTAGTTGTAAGCGTAAAGAGTCACCTGCTTCATCCCAAGTACAAATAAGACTATCAATTAATTGTTTCGAGGCGAACATGTGTATATGTAATTGAGAAAAAGTCTTCTTTGGATTATTTACTATATCTGTAGTTCGCTCAATTACATCTCCGATATACTTCATAATTCCCTTATTTTTTTTCCTAATGGTACTATTGATGCTATCAATTTCAACGCGAAGTTGTTGACTGTTTTTCATTCGTTTGTCATTCTTAAATAGATCTTCATCAGTTCGATCAAGCGAGAACTCACTTAAATCAAAAACTTTGGTCAATTCTTTAAATTCAGTTCTAATGAATGGAAATTTGGATTTAGAAGATTTGTTGCCGCCAGGATCCTGATAAAACATTCCATTGTATAAGATCATAACGAGAAACTTCTGGTGAGGAGTTACAAACATGGTACCATCTTTTGCGGAGATAATTGACTTTTCACCATTAGAATCATTATTGCCGTTATCATAAATTAATATGTCCCTAATATCCTTGCCATTTGAACTCTTATCCCCAATCCTGATTGTGTATCCATAAAAATCTTCATTAAAATTTGCTTCGTCCAAACCTAGTGTTGGCTTTTGCCTTTTCAAGTCATGTAAGCGGCTTAAGTATTTTAAATTTGATCTTGGAATGATATAGTCCGAACAGACCCAGGAAAATAAAGCAACCATAAAGGATAAAATTATGAGAGGTGTCATAATTCTAAACAATGATATGCCAGCTGATTTCATGCTGGACAATTCATACTGCTCAGCTAAATTACCAAATAAAAAAACACCTGCAAGCAAAACGCCTATTGGCAGTGCCAGGGGTGTCAATGAAAAACTTAAATAAAATAAAAATTCAAGGATCACTAAAATGCTTGCTCCTTTACCAAGTATATCATCTATATATAACCAAAACACTTGCATGACGAGCACAAATAATGCCATTAGAAAGGACACAAAAAATGGAGGAACGAATCCTTTCATTAGCATCCCATCTAATTTCTTTATTTTAAACATATTACTTTAATGACTAAGAGTGCGAATAGAGTTATTTGATAAGGATAATTTTAGAGTTTGATAAATGCACTCCTTGGTTGATTGATACTTAATTTAAATTATTTAGTTTTTAATAAAATATTCGATATTCATTTTTTGTAGCTTTTCCGTTAATTCTATATACTCCGATTCCAATTTGAAAGTATCTACAACTGCTGAATAATATTCAGTGTCAGGAAAATTGTATTTATAACATTTCTTAAATCCAAGTAATTTTAATTTTTGCACCTGAGTTTCAGCATTTTTCGGAACTAAAAAACTTCCCGCTATAACATAATAAATGACGATCGGGCCTATTGAATCTGATGTTTTAGTTGTATCGTTTAAAGAATTAATACTGATTTCGATTGCATTTTTTCCTTTGATGTTATAACGAATTAAATTAGAATTTGAATACTCAGGAATAATCAAATTGCTATTATGAAATAACTCGAAAATTGCAAAACCAAGATACATAACAATTTTTAAAATCATAAGCATATTAAATATTTGCAAAACTATGTCTAAATTGATAAATATAGCTTTATTTTGTTCAATAATATCTTAATTCCAATGAAGATCATTTTTATGGGAACCCCTGAGTTTGCTCTGCCCAGTTTGCAAGCGATTATGACTAAGCATGATATACTCGCCGTAGTCACAGCGCCTGATAAACCGGCTGGTCGTGGGCATCGTCTTCATAGTTCACCAATAAAATTATTTGCTGTAAAACATAGAATACCTGTTTTACAACCAAAAAATCTCAAAAGCCCTAAGTTTATTGAAAACTTAAATAAACTTAAGGCCGATATATTTATTGTTGTGGCATTTAGAATGCTTCCTGAATTAGTTTGGTCATTGCCAAAACACGGAACGCTGAATTTGCATGGATCTTTATTGCCAAAATACAGAGGTGCTGCTCCCATTCAGCATGCAATTATGAATGGTGACCATTCTACAGGTTTGACAGTATTTAAACTAAATAGTCAAATTGATACTGGAGACATAATAAGTAATTGCAAGGTTTCCATAGGAGACGATGAAACAGGAGGTGAGCTTCATGATCGATTGATGAACTTGGGTGGTCAGTTATTATTGGATAGTATAGACAAATTGGAAAGCGATCAAATTAAATTTATTTCGCAAGATGATGGTCAGGTGTCTTTTGCACCAAAGCTGTTTCGTGCTGATTGTGAAGTGCATTGGAATCGCGATGTTCAAATTGTTTACAATCATATCAGAGCATTAAGTCCTTATCCTTGTGCATGGTTTATGCATTTATCGGAATCATACAAAATATATACTTGCAAAAAGATTGAAGAAAATCCCATTGAAGTTCCAGGTTCTTTGATCATTCACGAGTCAATACTGAAAATTGCATGCCTCAATGGATATATTGACATAATAGATATCCAGCCAAATGGAAAGCGCAAAATGAATTGTGTCGAATTTTTAAATGGTTTCAAATCAAAGCTTTCAAAAACCTGAAGGAACAGCTGCTAAAAGTGATTTTGTGTAATCGGATTTGGGGTGGTATATTATCTCATCACAACTACCCTGCTCTACAATTTCTCCATCCTTTAAAACAATAATACGATCTGAAATAAAATTAACAACTGACAAATCATGAGAAATAAAAAGATAACTAAGCGCTAATTTTTCTTTTAATTCTTGTAATAAATTTAATATCTGAGCCTGAATAGAAACATCTAGTGAAGAAACGGGCTCGTCGCAAACTATAAATTTAGGTTGGAGTGACAATGCTCTTGCTATACATACACGTTGACGTTGTCCTCCTGAAAACTGATGTGGATAACGGTTATAGTGGTTTGAATTCAATCCGACTGTTTCCAATAAATGAATGGCAAACTCCTTCCGTTGTTTTAAATTACCCTGTAAACCATGAACTTTCATAGGTTCAACTAATGCGTCTCCTGCCATTTGTTTGGGATTCAATGCAGAATAAGGATCCTGGAAAATAATTTGCAAATCCCTACGAAGGGGTCTCCATTCTTTTTCATGTAATGTGGTTAATTCAATATTACCATATCTAATGGATCCGGAATTTGATTTAATTAGATTGAGTATTGCTTTGCCGATAGTTGATTTGCCACTACCAGACTCCCCTACTAAACCAAGTACCTCTCCTTTACGGACATTAAAACTTACCTCATTTACTGCTTTGTGAATTGTTTTAGTTGTGCTGAGAAAACCTTTGGATTTAGAATACTGCACATTAAGATTACTTACAGAAAGAAATTCTTCTTGTAAATCCAAATTTTTAAGTCGAATTGAAGTCTGCTCAGGACTGACTTCCAAATTTTCGTGTGCATTATTGCTCACATGTTTTAAATCGTTAAAATCAGCCAGAGTTAGAAGTCGCTTAACTTTGTAATTTATTGGAGGGCGGCAATGTATCAAGCCTTGTGTGTAAGGATGCTGTGGAGAATTGAATATATTTTCTGTTTTTCCACTTTCAACTATTTGACCCTGATTCATAATAATTACTTCATCACAAAAATCTTTAATCAAACCAAGATCATGACTTATGAAAAGAATAGATAATTTTAAATTCACCCTCAGTTTTTGTAAGAGTTCTATGATCTGTTTTTGAATGGATACATCCAGAGCGGTAGTCGGTTCATCTGCTATAATCAGTTGGGGATTACAGGAAATTGCCATTGCAATTAAAACTCTTTGCAACTGTCCTCCGGATAATTCGAAAGGGTATGAATCATATATCCTTTTGGAATCCAACAGGCCAACTTGTTGGAAACAGTCAAGAATACGCTGTTTGATTTCAAAATTTGTCCCAAATCGATGAGCCAACAAACTCTCAGAGGCTTGAAAACCGCAGGTGAGTATTGGATTCAAAGCAGACATGGGCTCCTGGAAAATCATTGAGATTTTAGCTCCACGGTATAATCGGATTTGATCTTCGGATAACTTCATTAAATCAATACTTTGTTGCCCCTCATTCCAAAGTATGCTTCCAGAGCTAAATTTTGCGTTAGCGTCTAATAGTTTTATAATTGATAAAGCTGTAACCGTCTTTCCTGAACCGGATTCCCCCGCAATGCCAACAATTGTATTTTTAGGAATACCGAAGCTTAAATTCTTGACAACCCGGGAAGAACTATTATTATGGATGAAGTCAACACTTAAATTTTGTACTTCCAATAAATTCATACTACAAATTAAATCAGAATTTTTAGTATTTGCATCATTTCATATTGGTAAGCTCAACTAAATTTGCTCCTAATACGTTGGTTACGAGTATAAATAAAATAATATGAGAAAATTTTTCAAGGTATTTGCCATTATTCTGACGGCACTGCTTTTACTATGCTTTATCCTACCATTCGTTTTTAAAGGAAGAATAATAGCCGAACTCAATAAAGCAATTAATAAGGATATCAATGGCAAGATTGAATTTAAGGATGCTTCTGTTTCCATATTTAAGAATTTTCCGAAGTTAACGCTATCCGTTGAGGGCATAAGCTGTAATTCTTATGTGAATCTGGATACCAGTCTTTTATTTCAGGCAACAGAAGTACAACTGGGTTTTAATCTTTGGATGCTCATCAGGAATAGTGAAAATCTGACCATTACTAAATTGGTATTGATAAGTCCAATGATAAATATAGTCGAGTATGACAGTCTTAAAGCTAATTACCAAATTTATGAATCGACAAGTTCTAATAATTCAATGTCATCAAAGCAATTCTCATTAGATATTCAGACTTATCAAATCGTTGATGGCAGCATACATTATGAGAGTTGGTTATCAGAAAATATACTTGCATTAAATAAAATAGAACATACTGGGAGTTTGTTTTATTCCGATGACTTAATAAAAATCAGCACTAGAACAGATATCGGGGAATTGAATTTCCAGCAAAATAAAATAGTTCTTTTGAAATCAGCGAAATTAATTTCCAAGCTTGATCTGGATTATTCCAAGAAGGACAATTCTTTTAATATAGGTATAGGTGAATTTAATTTGAATAATTTGAAACTTGAATGTAAAGGTTCAGTCGGAATCATAGGGGATTCTATTCAAATGGACCTGAGTATTAATGCGCCAAACAATCAATTTAAAGATTTATTTTCTATACTTCCCAATGCATATACTAAGGATTTCGATAAAGTGAAATCAAGTGGAAATTTTGAATTGGAAGCAACGCTAAAAGGAGTATATTCAGATAAGCAATCCATATTTCCATCGTGGGATCTAAAATGCAAGGTAGATGATGGTTCCATGCAGTATCCAGGAAAATCAATTCAATTAGAAAATTTTAAACTTGATCTTACATCTCAAAATTCAGGCCCAACTCTGAAAAATTCCGTGATTGATTTTAAGACATTTTCATTTGATTTAAATAATCAGCCATTTGCTGGAAATGTTAAACTTTCCAATTTACAGGAAGACATTACGGCATTGGGAAAACTGAAGGGTATACTGAATCTTTCTGACCTCAATAATTTTTACCCATTGGGAAATAATACCAGTATTTCGGGATTAATTCAACCAGATCTGTCTTTTCAATTTTCTGAATCTGCCATCAAAAACAAGCAGTATGAACAGATCGATTGTTCGGGAAAATTATTGATTTCAGAATTAAAATATCATACTTCAAACCAACCTGACATTGCTATTCCAATTGCCCAACTAAAGATAAATCCAAAGCAATTGGATATCGAAAAATTCGATTTGCGCTTTGGAGTAAGCGACTTGTTAATTCAAGGTACTTTGAAAGAACCAATGAATTTTATTTCAAAAGATTTGAAAGTGTACGGTAATTTGATTGCAAAAAGTAAACTGATCAACGCAGTGGAATGGAATGCTGTGGACCCGGTGAAGTCTGTTAAACTAAAGTCTGCTAATGTAGTCCCTGAATTTATTTCAAAATTAAGCCTCGATGTTATTTGTGATATTGACCGGTTGGTTTATTCTGATTATGATATCCAAAGTATCAAAGCCACAGCTGTAATTCAAGGTGAAAATGTTAAATTAAACAATAGCTCGTTGATGATTAATAAAAATCAGATAAGTGGATCTGGAAATTTGAATAAAGTATATTCTTTCATGATGGCAGATGAGATTTTAGATGGAAGTTTGCTAATTAACACCAAATCTTTTGATGCCGACAAGTTTCTTTCAAAAGATGGTGCAAATAATTCTAATACTGGTTCTGCAACTAATAACCAGGCATTTGTTGTTCCTGAGAAATTTAATATAACAGTTAATTTCAAGGCCGATGAGTTATTGTACAATCCAACTAAAATGAATGCTGTTAGCGGAAAATTGATAATTGCTAAAAGTGAAATTCAGATTGAGGAGATGAGTGCCAACATATTAGGAGGAAAAATTGGCTTAAAAGGCCTATATAGTACAGTCAATGCAGATAAGCCATATTTCAATTTTAAGTTTGATATGTTAAAACTTCCTTTTTCTGGTGCAATATCTTCTTTTGTTACATTAAAGCGTCTGGCTCCAATTATGGAATATATACAAGGATTTTTTAATACTAATTTGATAGTGGAAGGATTTTGTGAAAAAGACATGATGCCCATTCTGGAAAGCATTAAAGCCGATGGACTTTTTGAAACATTAGAAGGCTCTTTACAAGGATTTAAACCATTAAATCAACTAGCAGACAAACTTAAAATTAATAGTCTCAAAAATTTAAATATAAAAAACACCAAAAATTGGATTACCGTAAAGGATGGAATGGTCGGCTTAAAAGATTTTAATAAGAAAATTGAAGATATCGATTTAAATATAAATGGCAATCATAAGATAGCGGGAGGTATGGATTATCAAATCATCATCAAGATCCCTAAAAACAGAGTTTCTCAGTTCACGTCAGCTATTAAATTAGATCATGCATTAGATCAATTAAATTCTGTATTGTCTAAAGCTGGATTAGGAGGCCCTGTATTAAATAATTTAAATATTTTGGTGAATATGACTGGCACATTTTCTAACCCTTCATTCTCTTTTAAATTGCTTAATAGCAAAGGAGAAGTTGCAAGCGAAACTGAAACAATAGGAGAATCTATAAAATCAAAAATTGTAGATTCATTGAAATCAAGATTCGAGTCAGAAAAGGAAAAAGCAACCGCTGAAATTAAGAAAATACAAGATAGTCTTAAAGTCGATGCGAATAAAAAAGTAGACGATTTAAAAAATCAAGCAATAGAAAAAGCAACCAAAGCATTGGATTCGACTCTTGCCAATACATCAAAAGAACATTTGGATAGCATTTCCCAAAAGATTTTAAATAAAGATGCTAAAAAGGAAACAGACCAAATAAAGGATAAATTAAAAGAGTGGAATCCTTTTAAAAAAGATAAAAAGTAAAGATGACCAAATTACTGGATATTATCCTATCCACTAAAGTTTATTTAAGTTTCAAATCCAATGTTTTCAAAGATATATCATATCCCATCTGTAATCCAACAGCAATACTTGTTCTAAAATGAACTGCAGAATAGAGATCTGAATATGCGGCTTCCTTTGCCAAATCACTGAAAGAAGCAAAATATTTTTTATTGTTCAAAATATCTTTTCTTGTAGATTGCGTAAAATCAATAAATGAATTTCTATGACCAAAATAATTTGCCAGAATTTCAGCACTAGCATTATAAATAAGTGCTTTCTCTGAGGCGAATTCAGGAATAGGATTACAGGAAAATTCAGGAATAAAATAATGGCTTATATTTTTCTTTATATAAGTTGAAGGGCGAAGCAAATTGGATTCAAATTTAATTTTCCATGAAAGAATATAACCATCGTAATGAGCAATACTCATTCTTAGTAACAATTCGACAGCTTTATCTAAAGAGAAATCTCTGTCCTCCAACATTTGAGTCATAAGTAGCAAATTATGACAAAGTGGCGTAGAACGAGAATCAGCAGTTTCACTCCAATATTTTATCAGTTCCCGATCATCAGCAGATAAATTTGTGGTGAGACTATACACTTCCATTGCTTCAGCGAACATGATCGATTGATTGGAAGCACTATATTCTAAAAGCTTTTCAGGTTTAATTTCTGAAATATTAGCAGTATAGGCTGGAATGCTTTCACCCCAATATGGTAATAAAGTTTTATCCGTGTAATCCGGAGGCGTCGGAATCCAACCACCTTCTTTAATGGGCATGATAATATCAGTATAATTTTTCAGATAATAATCTGCCCTTCCGTCAGCATTGGAATACGCAATGAGCTTCCAACCAATTTCATTACCCAACTCTTTTGAATCTTTTATTACCTGCTCTTCAATATTAGAAGAATTGCTTAAAATATTCTTGTCTCGAAGATCAGTTATTTTGGCTAGATTGTTACTTCCAGATGCTTTGAATAATTCAGAACAAACCAATGAAAGAGCTTGATTTGATACTATCATCCAATTGTATTTTTTAGAGGCAACGGGTTGAGGTAAAGTCGTATTCAAACCGCTTATCTTCATTTGTAAGGTGTTATATCCTTCTAAACCTGGCAATAAAGATTCATACATAGTAATGGATAAATAATACATTGCACGACTTGCAATGAGATCATTAAAACCATTACATCTTGGGATTAAATCTAAAGCCAAGCTAGTCCACTCTTTTACAAGTTCTGGCTTTGCAGTATTGACAAAGTCATTTTTTGGATTAACCGTAACTTCTTTATTACAAGAAATGCTTAGAAAAAGGAATAAAAGGACGGCAAATCCCTCTAAACGGGTTCTTTGATAGATCATACTCAATGGTTTTTAAAGTTAATATTATTATATCAACGTTATCAGACACAAATATATTATAAAATTTCATAATACATAAATGTTTGATAATAAAAACCTTTTGTATCCTTTTATAAAGAGAGCTTATTTTTCGTTTTCATTGATACTCAACAATTTATCCATTACTTCTGACAATTGCTCAGCACCTATTTTTTTGGTTAAAATTCTTTTGTTCTTATCTAATATATAAATCTGTGGGGTGGTTTTCAAATCATAAATAACTTTGAATCTTGAAGAATGACTTGGATCTGAGGCATTTATCCACTTTTCCATATTCATTTCTTTGACTGAATCCCAACAGGTTTTCTCATCCGGTCCAACCTTCGTACAAACCGCTACTATTTCGACACCTTTTGTACTGAATTTATCATAGAATTCTCTTATCAGTGGCATGGTTTTTTTGCAATGTCCACAGTCTGGTGCCCAAAATATGAGCACAATATATGAATTATTAACGTCATGTAATACTATTGGTGTAGAATCTTGTTTAAAGACTCTGATATTAGGTGCTATTTTATCAATAAGTAAAGGTTTTAACGATTTGGCATCAGCTGTCATTTTAGCCAGATTTTCTTTATCAAGCCAGGGAGCTTTTCCATTCGCATAATAATTTTCTACTAAATGAACATAAACCCCGTCCATTCCAACATACTTGGAATTGGCATAAAAATTAAGATAATGAGAAAGTAAAAATTTATAGACCTCCGACTCGATTTTGCATTTCTGAAGAATATAATCCATAGCCACAACTATAGAATCTGGATGTTGCATGGTTAGTTTTTGAATGTATTGATCGATCTTTTGGAAAAACAAAGGAATTCGAACAGATCGATCATCTTGTAAGTCTGCATGATCAAAAAAATGATTCTTGTAATAATTAAAAAGTAATTGATCTCTATCTTTTGCTGGTGCATTTTCAAATTCTGGTATATCAACTTCCAGGCTCCATTTAATAATCAGACTGAGTAAGCTCTTTGGTTGATTTTTAAGAATCTCTGCTTGTCGGGCTTTGACTTGTTTATCGAGCTCATCTAATTGTGTTTTGACTACTTGTTTTTTGATCGAATCTTGTTCTGTTTTAATTGAAGAAGATAAAGAATCGGCTTTAATACGGCGTTCAGAAATGAAGTCAATATACTTCACAAAGTCTTCATTTAACTTCGACCCCTTAAAAACAAGTGTTTCAGAAAGTTTGTCAATACTTGTTTCGATACTGAAGTTTTGTTTGTCTGTGTCTATTAATAGTTGAAAAAAATCATGACCTGGTTGAACTACAATCAAATACATTCCTGCTTCCAACACGGTATCTTTTGAAAATTCAAAACCACTTTTAGTTCTAAATGCAGTATCCTTAATGTATTGCTTCTCTCCAAAGTGATAGCCTAATAATAAAGTGTCATTGGTATATCCTTTGATATTTACTTTGATTTTATAGGATTGACTGAATCCAGTCAAATAAATCATTACAAATAAAAATGCAAATCTTACTTTGAAACACTTCAATAATTTGGATAAGTTCATTTTCTAATAGAATTGAATCAACAAAGTTAATCTATCCGTGAAATTGAAATATTTTGATACTTTCAAATAACAATATTTTAACCTTATTTAGGTATCTTTTAAGCACTTGCGATACAACTGGCTTAAACAGGTCCCAATTGATTCAGAACTAAATAATTGAATGGCCTTTTCAGCAATTTTTTGAGAGTCAAAATTATTCTTTTTCAGCATGACGCTAATTATCGCTTCATATAATTGTTCCTTATTTGCTTTTTCCACAAGAATTCCATTCTGATCCGAAATGACTTCCGATATGCCACCAACATTTGTGCTTATTACTGGTGTGCCACAACACAAAGATTCTGCAATTACACAAGGCATATTCTCTTTATTGCTAAATAGGATAAAAACATCAGCAAGGCTATATAATTCGGATAATTGCTTATCGATACATTTGTCATGATAAATTACACAATCATTTAAATGATTATCTTTTATATATTGGAGAATCTTATCAAGATCCTGTCCATATCCTACGAGATGAAATAAAAATCGATAATCATTTAACTTAAGTTTCTTTACGACTTCAAGTAATCCTAAAATATTCTTGTGTTCATCTTTAAATTCCGATACATGAAGCATATTGGTAGTTGCTTCATTCGGTTTACTTTGAAATTGATAAATTGAAGTATCGACACAATTAAAAATTCGAAAGTAATTTTTATTTAGCAAGTTAAATTTTTTCATCCCTCTTTCGAGATCTGATGAAACTGTTATTATTGCTTTTGCTTTTGATACGATAAATCTTCGCAATCGATTTTTTAAAGTATTTGTCCGTGGAATTTGAGTGCTCGTATAATAGGTAGAATGCTCAGTGATCAAATAGGGTATTTTCAATTGAAGTGAAAACCAATACGCAATAAAAGCAGACCTCAATAAAACATGAGCGTGAATTATTACGGGTTTGTCAAATTTCTTTTTTACAAGATTAAAAAATTGATTCATAATATAAAAATACAAAACCAACTTAATGATTTTGTCGAGTACCGAAATTCCAGTTATGTTTTTTCGATAATATCCAAAGAAAGTATGATCATTCCCGACTTGTTCTTTTGCGGTAACATAAATTTTAGGAATTATTTTGGAAGTTGATTTTGCATAGAAGACTATAGAATTAAAATGCGGATGAATGGATTCAATATGTCTTTGAATAAATACGCCTTCCAAATCGTCCTCTGCATTAGGGTACCATTTGGAAATGTGTAGAACAAATTGATTCGGCATGAATCCTTAAATGTTAATTAAATTTTGCACGATCACTGGCTAAAAGAAATAATACCGCCATACGAACTGCAACTCCGTTTTCTACCTGATCAAGAATAATAGAATATTCTGAATCTGCGGCATCAGAATTCAATTCCACTCCACGGTTGATCGGTCCTGGGTGCATGAGAACAATTCTTTTGTCTAGCTTGTCCAGGATATTTTTGGCCACTCCAAAAAATTGCGAATATTCTCTGGCGGAAGGAAAATATTGAAGTTCCATTCGTTCCGTTTGAATTCGCAATACATTAGCGACATCACACCAGTTTAAAACAGCCTCTAAATTATAATCCACTTCCACTCCCAATTCTTTGATGTATTTTGGTATCAATGTGGGAGGGCCGCATACTTTTACTTTTGCTCCCAATTTAGCCAGACAAAGGATATTTGACAAAGCAACCCTGCTGTGCAATACATCCCCAATTAATGCGACACGGACATTTTTAATTTTCCCTAAAGTTTCAAGTATAGAAAAACTATCGAGTAACGCTTGTGTCGGATGCTCGTGTGTGCCGTCACCTGCATTGATTATATGTGCCGGAACTTTATCTGCTAAAAATTTTGCAGCACCAACTGAGGAATGCCTGACCACAATCATATCAACTTTCATTGCTAAAATATTCTGCACGGTATCGAGTAGAGTTTCTCCTTTGGAAACAGAAGAACCACTTGAAGAAAAATTAATTACATCGGCAGATAACCTTTTTTCAGCTAATTCAAATGACATTCTTGTACGGGTGGAATTTTCAAAAAAAAGATTAGCAATGGTAATGTCTCGTAATGAGGGTACTTTTTTGATGGGTCGTTGCAGTACCTCTTTAAATTGTTTACTGGTTTCCAAAATTAATTGAATATCTGAAAGTGTCAGGTCGCGTATACCTATCAGGTTTCTTGTACTGAGTTTCTGTTCAGCCATTATTTTAATTCTGTTTAAAGTCTGTCTGCTTCATAAAATAATACTCTATCACTTCCATCCACTTCCAACCAATCAACTTTTACGTAAGATTCATCAAGTGCATCAACCCGCATACCAAAGTAATCAGCCTGAATCGGAACCTGTCTGTTAAACCGCCTATCTATAAAAACCAGAAGCTCTGTTTGTGAAGGTCTTCCGAAACTTTGCAATTCTTGAAGTGCTGCTTGAATTGTGCGACCAGTATACAGCACATCATCGACAACAATTACCCGCTTTCCCTCAATTAGGAAATTAATTTCTGTTGGATAAGGACTGTGTTTATTAAAATTGGATTTAAAGTCATCACGTGAAAATGTAATATCCAACTTGCCAAACAACAGTGCTGGTGCATTAGTCAATTGAAGTATTCGATTGTATATTCGTTCTGCAAGCAAGGCACCTTTGAATTGGATTCCGATAATGCAACTATTTTTAAAATCATCGTGATGCTCTATCAACTGGTAACATAGCCTGTCTATGGCTATATTCATTCCTTTACTTGTTAATATGGTTTTTGCTTTTTTTCTCACTTTAACCTACTTCTTTATCTTTAATTTTTGTCCAACCGTCTTTCAATGTGACCGTTCTATTAAATATCAATTTTTCAGAATGAGAATCCAAATCTGGAGTAAAATAAGCATTTCTGATAAATTGATAATAGTCTCCTGGTTTTGAATTTTTTAATGAAGGCTCAAGATATGCATCCTGAATAACCATTGATTGCTTATTGATATATTCTTTAAAATCTGACTCCTGGTCTTCAGGATCCGATACGCTAAATAACCGATCATACAATCTCAACTCCCCTTTAATACCTTGAGTTGCTTCGACCCAATGTATGGTTGACTTTACTTTCAAATTGGATGTATCCTGGCCACTTTTACTTTCTGGTAAATAGTGACAATGTATTTCAAGGATCTCCCCGGTATCATTTTTTATGACTTCATCACATTCAATGATATAAGCTCCTTTCAACCGGGTCATTCCATTTTTAGTGAGGCGGAAATATTTTTTGGAAGCAACTTCCATAAAATCTTCATGCTCGATATAAATTACTTTCCCAAAAGGCACCATTCTTGATCCATTTTCTGGCAGTTCAGGATTGTTTTCAATTTCAAGATATTCGATTTGATCCGGATAATTGGTAATTACAACTTTAAGCGGATTCATGACAGCCATTACCCGATTTGCTTTTTTATTTAGATCTTCCCGGATTGAAAATTCCAATAAAGCCAGATCAATTACATTATCTCTTTTTGCAATGCCAACAAGACTTGCAAAATGACGAATCGCTTCTGGAGTGTAACCCCTGCGCCTGAAACCTGAAATAGTAGGCATGCGAGGATCATCCCAACCAGAAACATAATTTCCCTTTACTAACTGTAATAATTTTCTTTTGCTCATCACTGTATAGCTGAGATTCAATCTCGCAAATTCAATTTGTTGTGATGGGAAAATACCGAGTTCTTCAATGAACCAATTATATAAAGCTCTGTGATTTTCAAATTCCAAAGTACAAACGGAATGAGTAATGCCCTCTATGGAATCGCATTGTCCATGGGCAAAATCATACATCGGATATATACACCATTTGTGACCTGTCCTGTGATGAGGGCGAAGTAAAATTCTATACAGAATGGGATCTCTAAGGTGCATATTCGGAGCACTCATATCTATTTTCGCGCGTAGCACTTTCTCCCCTTCTTTGAACTCACCATTCTTCATTCTTGTAAATAAATCCAGATTCTCTTCAATGGTACGGGTTCTGAATGGACTTTCGACCCCTGGCTCCATTGGATTTTTTTTCATGAATGCGATATCTTCCGAAGTAGAATCGTCTATATAAGCTTTTCCTTTAGTGATTAATCGAACTGCAAATTGATACAACTGATCGAAATAATCAGATGCATAATATTCTCTTTCCTCCCAATCAAATCCAAGCCATTTGATATCGTTTTTTATGGAATCTACATACTCCGTTTCTTCAGTTACCGGATTGGTGTCATCAAATCGAAGATTCGTTTTTCCTTTGTACTTATTTGCTAATCCGAAATTCAGACAGATCGATTTTGCATGTCCTATATGTAAATAGCCGTTAGGTTCAGGAGGGAATCTTGTATGTACACGACCGGCATGCTTACCATTCCGGATATCTTCTTCGATGATTTCTTCGATAAAATTTAAACTCTTATGTAATTCTTCACTCATTTTATTCATTTTACATTCTTTCCGGCATACTTATACCTAAGCAATCCATCCCATGAAACAACACTTTTGAAATATTTTCACTTAACATCAGTCTCCACTCTTTAATATTTTCCGTTTCTGCATTTAATATTCTAAAATCGTGATAATATTTATGAAAATCCTTTGCTAAACCATAAAGATAATTAGCCAAATGAGATGGATCGAGGGATCGTGCAGATTCATTCAATATATCCGGATAATAGAGTAACTGTTTAATTAAATTACGCTCTTCTAAATGAATAGACTCGGGTATCACGTTTGCATTTGAGCACTTTGATTTTCGAAGTATGGATTTTATCCTTACGTATGCATTAACAATATAAGGACCTGTATGGCCTTGCATATCTACGGATTCTTTAGGATTAAAAACCATTCTTTTTTTAGCCGTTACTTTTAAAATAAAATATTTTAAAGCTGCCATTCCGATTTCAGTACAAATCCTGGTTTGTTCTTCCTCGGGTAATGCATTGATTTCACCTCTCTCTAAAGCGGTATTTCTTGCTTCACCAATTACTTCTTCGATCAATTCATCTGCATCAACAACTGTGCCTTCACGTGATTTCATTTTACCTTCGGGAAGATCCACCATTCCATATGATAAATGATATAATCCATTTGCATAGGGTTCTTTCAATTTTTTTAATGTCTCAAATAATACTTTAAAATGATAGTCCTGTTCATCTGCTACCACATACACATAATGATTTGCCGAATGCCTTTTATGCCTTTCTCTGGCCGTACCAAGATCTTGTGTGATGTAAACAGAAGTTCCATCACTACGCAATATAATTTTTTTATCTAAACCGATATCTTCCAAATTAATCCAAACAGAACCATCTTCCATTTTATAGAAAATGTTTTTATCCAGGCCTTCATTTACGATATCTTTTCCAAGCAGATAAGTTTGCGATTCATAATAGTAATGATCAAAAGTTACTTCGAGTTTATTATACGTTTCCGTAAATCCTTCATAAACCCAGTTATTCATCTTCTTCCAAAGGGCAATAGTTTCAGGATCATTGCTCTCCCAGGCCAAAAGCATTGCGCGCACTTCTTTTCCAAGCGCACTATGTTTATTAAAATACTCATTCTTAAATCTGGTAAAAAAAGCATCACTACCCTCTTCAATATTTTTACTTTCATTGTAAATCGATAAAGCAAATTCGCCTTGTTGCCAAATTTTGTATTCTTCTTTCAACTTGACATCAAAGAGTACATAATACTTACCGACGAAATGATCTGATTTAATTCCGGCTTGTTCAGGTGTTATGCCATTTGAAAAGTTTTTCCATGCAAGCATACTCTTACAGATAGCCACGCCTTTGTCATTTACGATTTGACTTGTTTCTACCTGATGACCTATTGCCCTGAATATTTTTTGAACTGACCAGCCTAATAAAATATTCCGTATATGACCAAGATGGAGTGGCTTGTTTGTATTTGGCGAACAATATTCAATCAAATATTTTTTCGGAATTTCAGAAACTTTAACACGAGTATTTAAGTCATTACTAAAAAAATCCTGATTGCCTTGAATCCAAAACTCCTTGTTTAAGGAAAAATTAAAAAAACCTTTGACAATCGAATACGACTCAATTTTCTTTTTCTCCAATAAATAAGCACCAATTGATTTGCCAATTAGTTCAGGACTTACTTTTAGCTTTTTAATCCATGGAAACATAACGAAAGTAAAATCTTCATTAAATTCGGATGAACAGAACAATACCGGAAACTCATTAAGATCTCCTGAATAGTTATAAACCGAACTAAAAGTTTCTTTAAATAGATCTGAAAGATGTTTCATTTCCAATTGCAAAGATATGAAACTATGCCTTAAAAAAGCTAAAAAAGGTTTGGCCATAATTCCTCGATTGCCAATGGTTTGGATGGGTGAGAAAGGAATGGCTGGGATTGTGCTCAAGAACCATGAAACCGTCTTCTGATAAAAGATTTTCTTGCATGATCAAATCTGGAATATCACCCAGGTTTTTTAATTGATATGGTGGTCCTGCAAAAATGTAATCAAATTTTTCTTTTGTGGATTTGATAAATTTTTCATAGTCAGAAAGGACTAGTTGCATTTCATTTTCTAATTTAAAATCCTTACTAATTTCCCTGACAAATTTTAGACATGGGGTAAAATTATCAACATAGACAATCTTTGTGCAGCCTCTTGAAATCATTTCATAACTATGTGCTCCACTACCTCCAAATAAATCCAACATAGTCGTATTTTCAAAATCCAGGAAGTTGGATAAAATATTGAAGAGCGCCTCGCGTGCAATATCCGTTGTGGGTCTTGTGGGCCATTGATCTGCTGGCGGGTAAAAAGTTCTGCCTTTTAAAAATCCACCAGTAATTCTCATTATTTTGAAAGCGAAGAAATTGGTACTGAAGTGTCAGTTAAGATGTTTGAATAATAAATGGACATTAAACGAACTATTCTGGAGTCTTCAGCGATTTCTCCAAATAGAATAATCTGGTCTGTCGATTTATCTAATTTTAATGTATGAAAACAGGCTTGACAATAATACAATAAATCTTCTGCGGTTACAAAATTAAAAACTTGTGTAAATAAATAATCCGTGATTCGTTTTACGATAAATAAAGCAGTGTTTCCGATGATGTACACATAAAGTCGACAACCTTCATAGCTAAAATTTTTAGAACTAAGATCTCTGATGTATTCAACGATGTGATGTATTTCGAGACCCTCTTTATTGATTATCTCAAGATCTGAGTTCGATATTTTAAAATGTACGAATTGTCCTATGGAATTTACTTCATTAGTAAGTATATTAGATGCAGGAGAGTTAAAAAGAATGCGATTATATGTCCCACTATTTTTATCCGTAGAAATACAAAAATGCTTATCGCAACTAATTGCATTAGAATGTGTTCTATGAATCAAATTTGAAAGCGTGGTAGCCATATAGCAAGATCAGTTACTTTTGCTATTGCAATATTAGTTAATTTTCCAGACCTATTCAAGTTTCAAAGATCCATGAAATCGGTATATATTTTAGGAATTGAATCTTCTTGTGATGATACGTCAATAGCGGTGGTTAAAGATGGACAGGTTTTAAGTAATCTTACTATTAGTCAGTGGATTCACAAAAAATATGGTGGCGTTGTGCCAGAATTTGCGTCGAGGCAACATGTGGAGTCCATTGTATCACTAACCCAGGATGCTTTTGATGAAGCTGGCATTGATAAAAATCAGTTATCAGCTGTTGCGGTCACCAGGGGTCCTGGATTAATCGGTTCATTATTGGTAGGAATTTCATTTGCAAAAGCACTGTCAATGAGCTTGGAAATTCCGATTATTGAGGTCAATCATCTCATGGCCCATATCAATTCACTCTTTATAGATGAAC
>JAYVIT010000463.1:0-3120 GCA_043769965.1 Saprospiraceae bacterium | reverse complement strand
TAACAATCAAGGGTAAATTATTTGGAGGTTTCACTGTCATTTTAGTGTTACTCATTTCTATGTTGTTTTTTATGATCAACAAATTTTCCGAATCCAATGATCGGCTGCAAAACATTGTAAATGTATATTCCCAAAAAATAAATCTCTCCAATGAGTTGATGATTGCTGTGTTACAGGCAGCCCGGAATGAAAAGAACATTATTATGGAAAAAGATATTATTCAAAAGGATTATTATAAAGCTAGAATTTATCGTGCATTAGATGATATCGATAAAAAAACAATTGAATTGCAAGAATTGGTAGACGGGAAAGGGATAATCTTTCTGAATGAATTTAAAACAACCTGGACGGGGTATAAAACCGACCTCAATGTAATCATCTCATTAGCAATGAAAAATAAAAATGAGGAAGCATTTGCTATCTCCATTGAGAGTGGGCTGAAGGTGAGAGATGCAGCTATTGTTCAGTTACAGAGACTCATTGATATGAATGTAAAGAGCAGCGAGAATGCTAAAATAGAAAACAATGCTGCTTATGATGCCGCCCTAAGTTTGATTATCGCTTTAATTATTGCAATCATCATACTGGCAATTTTCATTTCTTATTGGATCATTCAGAGCACTACCAACCGAATTTCAGGGATAGCCAAAGAAGCCGAGAAAATTGCAAGCCGTGAGTTTACGAACGAAAACCTGAAAGACGATACTAACGATGAATTGAAGCCAATTTTCAGTGCCCTGATCAATATAAATGAAAGTTTTCGTGAGGTAACTGAAAATGCCATTAAAGTTGCTTCCGGGGACAATGCAATTGATCTCGTGCCCAGATCAGAAAAGGATACCCTGGGGAATGCATTAAACAAGATGACACGCTCATTGCGTGAAACAACGATAGCAAATGGGAAATACAATTGGCTTTCTTCGGGCCAAAATCAACTCAGCCGAAAATTAAGTGGTGACCAAAGTATAGAAGAGCTTGCAAGTAATACCATTAATTTTTTATGCGATTACCTGAAAGGAAATATAGGTGCTGTTTACCTATTGAATGATCAAGGTAATGCAATGGTGCTTGCCGGACAATATGCTTTTTTGTCTATAAAAGATACCAAAGAAAAATTTGCACTTAATGAAGGATTGATTGGCCAGGCAGCACTGGAACAAAAACAAATTTCTTTAACAGATATAGCTGATGAACACATTCGCATTACTTCATCCGTCCTGAATGCCAAACCAAAGCATTTGCTCATTACCCCTATTTTGTTTGAAGGTAAAACAGTGGGCGTAATAGAAATGGGTGCACTTACTGATTTTAACGAAACGGAAAAAGAATTCATCAATGTTTCAATGGACAGTATCGCTGTCAGTTTTAATTCTGCTATTTCGCGGAAACGGATTCAGGAATTGCTGACAGAAACACAAGTTCAGAGTGAAGAACTTCGAGCGCAAGAGGAAGAGCTGAAACAAATGAATGAAGAACTGGAAGAGCAGACGCAAAATCTGAAACAACAACAAGAAGAGTTGCAAATGACCAATGAGGAACTGGAAGAACAAACCCAATCATTGGAATTGAAAAACAAAGAAGTTGAAGCTTCAAAATTTGATATTGAGCAGAAAACAAAACAACTTGAAATAAGCAGCAAGTATAAATCAGAATTCCTTGCAAACATGTCGCATGAGTTAAGAACACCACTTAATAGTTTGCTTATCCTGTCAAAAGATTTATCTGAAAACAAAAAGAAAAACCTGGATAGTATCCAGGTTGAAAGTGCTGAAATAATTTATAAGAGTGGTCATGATCTTCTTATATTAATAAATGAAGTTCTTGACCTTTCAAAGATTGAAGCAGGTAAAATGACCATAAATATTGAAAACGTTTCACTGAGAAAATTTTCAGATGAACTCATGAGAGATTTTAAGCACCACGCTGAACAAAAAGGATTGAAACTAACTTGTACGTTGGATAATTCATTACCTGAATTTATCCGCACAGATTCACAACGATTGAATCAGATATTAAAAAATCTTTTATCCAATGCCATAAAGTTCACGGAAAATGGTAGTGTCAGTATTCATTTTAAACGACATTCAGAAAGTACAGCGATCATTACTATTAATGATACCGGAATTGGCATACAGGATGACAAGCAAATGGCAATATTTGAAGCGTTTCAACAAGCTGATGGCGGTACTTCCAGAAAATATGGAGGTACAGGTTTAGGTCTTTCTATTTCACGTGAGCTCGCAAAATTAATCGGTGCTGAAATCCAGTTGACCAGCAAATTAAATGAAGGCTCTACTTTTTCACTTGTTCTTCCGCTGGAAATATATCCAGAGCAGGAACCTATTAGGTCCACCGCAGTAAAAGGACCTGTTTTGAATATACCTGGCTCTGGTAACGGTTCGAAATATCTGAATTATCCCACCATAGAAGATGATAGAAATACAATAACCCGGGAAGATAAAGTAGTACTCATTATCGAAGATGATCTTTTGTTTGCGGCTATTCTTTTAAAACAAGCAAACAATAAAGGATTTAAATGTTTGTCTGCCTCAAGCGGAGAAGATGGCTTGTTGCTTGCTGCAAAACATAAACCGCAAGCCATTATTCTCGATATGGAATTGCCAGGTATCAATGGGAATACTGTATTGCATGATTTAAAATCAAATCCAACCATAAGGCATATACCGGTACATATTATTTCAGCTAATGAACGTTCGCTGCAACCGATTAAAGACGGAGCGGTAGAGTATCTGATGAAACCGGTGAATAGAAACGATCTGGAAGTAGCATTTAACAGAATTGAAAATTTTGTCAATAGAAAGATAAAAAACCTACTCATCATAGAGGACAATGAAAATGCCAGGAAAGCAATGTGTATCCTCATTGGTAATGGGGATGTACATTGTTTGGAGGCAGGGACCGGAAAAGAAGCACTTGCTATTTATGAGCAGAATAACATTGATTGTATTATTCTGGATATTGGTTTGCCGGATATGAGCGGGTTTGACCTTATTCGCAAGTTAGAAAATATAAATAATCATAACATTCCTCCTATTATTATTTACACTGGCAAGGAACTTACAAAGGAAGAGAGTCATGAGTTGCAGAAATATGCCGAGA
>JAYVIT010000462.1:0-3359 GCA_043769965.1 Saprospiraceae bacterium | reverse complement strand
AAATTCAAAAATGCTTAAGCTCTCAAACTTTTTTCCATATTTAATTTTTAAGTAGCTCTAAGTTAAGCATTTATTTCGTATTTTAGATGCCTAATTCAGTAAAATAATTAGTAGCTTTGTATTATTATTTTTAAATGGCTACTGTCAAAAATTATGATTAAAACACAACTTCATCCCCAATTCATAACAGACACCGCTGGTAAAAAACTGGTTATCTTGACTCAACTAGAATTTGATGCAATAATTGATGAGTTAGAAGAGCATGAAGATATTCACCTATATGATGAAGCCAAAGCTTCTGATGAACCTTCTATACCTATAGATATAGCATTTAAAATAATAGAAACCGGTCGTCAAATTAAAAAATGAATGACCTATCATATTACATTAAAGAAAAGAGTTATTTCAACTCTTCAAAAAATAAACGAGCCTTATTATTCTGCTATCAAAACAGCCATTTATAGTCTAGCTGATAATCCACGCCCTCAGGGTTATAAAAAATTAAAAGGTCGAAATGGATATCGAATCGCTTTAGGAGTATATCGAATTATATATGAAATATTTGACGATGTGCTTCTAATAGATGTCATCGAACTGGGACATAGAAAGGATGTGTATAATTGATATTTGCCAACATTTATGAGTTTAAAACAATATTTTCAATTTTTAATTTTTAATTATTCATTTTTAATTCTTCAATCTTCCTGCCAACAAAAGGAATTATCAATTGACGATCCAGCTCCTGAATTGTTAAGTTTGCAATGGCTACAATCCCCAAAACTAAAACTCTCAGAATTAAAAGGTAAGGTTGTATTAATGAGATGGTGGACCGATGAATGTATATTCTGTATCAATTCTGCGAATGCTTTGAATGAATGGTATGATATGTATGCGGATTCCGGGTTGGTCATTATTGGAATGTATCATCCAAAACCAGAGCCAAAAAATTGTGATGCCGAAGATGTGAAAGAATTTGTACTGGATAAAGAATTCCGTTTTCCTATTGCGATCGATGATCATTGGTTGAATTTGAAAAAATACTGGTTGGATGCAACGCCACGGGAGTTTACTTCTGTAAGTTTTTTAATCGATCGAAAAGGAATCATCCGGTACATTCATCCTGGCGGGGAGTATCATAAAGAGTTTTCAGAGGGACATGAAAAATGTGTCGAGGATTATGTTGTATTGCAAAGAATGGTAGTAGAACTTATTCGATCAAAATAAATTTTAATTGGTAAGCAGTTGTTGCTTTATGCTTCCCGCTTAAAGCTTTCGGGGTTCGAATACTCGCTCACTTTTAAGTTTTAAAAATTACTACAAACTACAATCTTTTCGACTTAATTTTGCTCTATGTCAAAAGGAATTCTAAAAGAAATTCAAAAGAAGAAAGCACTAGGTGTGAAGAGTCTGGCCGTGTTAGTAGATCCAGATCACTCCAGTTTGAAAAATTTTGAACGGACAATAGAGTTAGCTAATACCTGCAAAGTAGATTATTTTTTTATTGGAGGCAGTTTAATCATTCAAGACAGGTTGGATGAATGCATTAAATTCATTCGCGAAACAAGTAAAATTCCGATCATTATTTTTCCCGGAAATAATTACCAGATCAATTCGAATGCAGATGCCATATTATTATTATCATTGATCTCCGGAAGAAACCCAGATTATCTCATCGGCAAACACGTAGAATCATCCATGCAATTGTATGCAAGTAAATTGGAAATTATTTCTACTGCATACCTATTGATCGATGGACAAAATAGCAACACAGCAGCATACATCAGTCAAACCTTACCAATCCCAAGAGACAAACCAGAGATTGCTTTAGCTACTGCAATGGCAGGTCAAATGCTAAATATGCAATTGGTTTATCTTGATGCAGGGAGTGGTGCAAAAAATCCAGTACCTGCGAACATGATTGAAAAATTACAATCCTATATTGACATTCCAATCATTATTGGTGGTGGTATTCGCGATGAAGAAACCGTTTATCAAACGCTACACGCTGGAGCAGATCTCATTGTGATCGGAAATGCATTGGAACAAAACCCGCAACAAGTAAAAAGTATGATGGACGTTGTTCACAATTTTTCTCCATTGCAAGTCAAACGGAAATAGCATGATTGGACTGATCATGCGTTCCACCGGAAGTTGGTATGAAGTTTTGTTGGAAAATGAAAACAGAATTATTTCCTGCCGGATAGTTGGAAAACTAAAACTAGAAAAAGATATCATTACAAATCCAGTTGCAGTCGGAGATAAAGTGGAACTCGATTTAGAGAATGATGAACAAGGTGTAATCAAAAGTATATTGCCCCGACGAAATTTCATTGCACGTCAATCACCAAAATCCCGTTTACAGATTCATCTCATTGCCTGCAATATTGATCAGGCGATGTTGATCACATCCATGAGGGAACCCGATTTAAAAGCAGGCTTTATAGATCGCTTTTTACTGACAACAGAACCACAAAACATTCCTGTACTAATTGTTTTTAATAAATGGGACATCTATACAGAAAAAGATAAAGCTGAATTTAAAGAATTAAAAATAATCTATGAAAAAATCGGACATCAGGTATTGGCGGCTTCTTCTGTTGATTCATATGGAATAGAAGTTCTAAAAGAAAAACTAAACCATAAAACAACTTTAATTTCAGGTCAATCTGGTGTTGGAAAATCTTCATTAATCAATCAATTGAGTCCTGGCTTGAAATTAAAAACCAGCAATCTTTCAGGATATAGCGGAAAAGGAATTCATACAACCACATTTGCCGAAATGTTCAGATTGGATTTTGATGGATTCATCATTGATACTCCTGGAATAAAATCTTTGTCATTCAATAATCTCAGCGTGATGGACGTCTCGCACAACTTCCGGGAATTTTTTGAAATTTCTGACAAATGTCGTTTTGGTTCTAATTGTTCTCATCGCAACGAACCAGATTGCGCAGTAAAAAAGGCAATAGAAAATGGAGACATCAGCGAAGTGCGCTATAAAAATTATTTAAATGTTGTAGAAGAAATTGAAGCGATGAATTATTGGGAGAGGAATAAGAAATATTGAGTAAGAATTGACCGACGACGACCGACCGACGACCATTGACATAAAATTACCTAAGATTGTTATCACAGATAAAATTAGTTATCAATAATTATAAGCCTGAAAGCCTCCCTACCGCCTTTATGCAGGGCTTGAATAATAATAGTCCCGAATTCGGGAGTGAAACCCATGAAGAAACTAACATGATAAAAATATTTAGAATTATTTTTTATCAGAAATTTTTTCACAAGCCAATCCCCAAATTTTAATTCTTTTTGCGGATTTTTTAAATTCGACAGTCTTTTTGTCGATAATT
>JAYVIT010000461.1:0-4479 GCA_043769965.1 Saprospiraceae bacterium | reverse complement strand
ATGAACCAGGAATATCCACCCGCAAGAAAGATGATTGACCAGGGATTAGGAGTGGTTTTGGCCAGCGATTTTAACCCCGGAACCAGCCCATCTTACAATCTTGCTTTTGTTTTAAGCCTTGCTTGTATACAAATGAAAATGCAACCAGAAGAAGCCATTCAGGCTTTGACCATCAATGCAGCATATAACTTGGGTTTAGAATCCGAATTAGGAAGCATTGAACCTGGCAAAACGGCCAGCTTTATCATATCCAAACCCTGCCCAAGTCTAGCCTATTTGCCCTATTTTTTCGGAAATTCCTGGATTTCAAAAATTTTTATCCGTGGAAACCCTGATTTTTGCCCAGTATAGAGCTTGGCAGCAAACCAAAAGCAGCAATTTGTCGTTTTAAGGTATCAGTTTTGAAAGCTGCCTTATCTTTCATATCTACTTTTTTTTAATATCTTTGCCCTTTAAAACGAACTCTTGATGAATTCAAAAATACTATGTAAACACCGCTCCGTTTTTTACCTTCTTTTTATACTTTCAATCTTTTCTGTACAATCCAATGCACAGAACAATTGTATCAAATATGATATCATTGGAGGCACTGCACCCAAAGGAGATTGCATTTGGGTACCATTCATTGTTTACAATTTTGATTCCGTACTTGGCGGTCAAATTGGAATTACCTACGATCCACAAGTATTGATGCCTATAGAAAAATGGGGTAATAGCAAACTTCGAAATTTAGATACAAGTGTAAATTCATTTTTTTTTCATTTCCCTACTAAAACAATAAGGCTTGTATGGACTGATAATGTTAATGATTGTAAAGCATTTTTAAATGATGGAGATACAATCATTATGATCAAGTTCAAATTAATTGGAG
The DNA here is from genome assembly GCA_043769965.1 of Saprospiraceae bacterium. Lineage (GTDB taxonomy): Bacteria > Bacteroidota > Bacteroidia > Chitinophagales > Saprospiraceae > Vicinibacter. The sequence goes on along the minus strand of JAYVIT010000461.1, from coordinate 3,608 downwards.
AGCCAGGTTCATGTACTCCAATCAACATTTCTCCATCAAGGACATTTGATACTGAATTTTATGATTGCAACGTCAATAATTATTGCATTGAAGAAATTAATCCTCAAGACAATGATATCTGCATCGGAGAACCAGTTGATCTTTGTGTAATTGCACATTCCTGTGGCACTTTAACCAATACAGGTACAATTACAATCAAACCTTTTGGTGGCACACCTTTGTATGCAGTTGAATTTATAATTCCACCTGGACAACCGATCGATTTATTAGATAGTGGAGAAAGCAAAACTTATTTTAATCTTTTTCCGGGTGTTTACCAAATTAAAGTAACAGATTCATCGGGTAAGGATACTTTAATCAACATTACTATTGGTCTTGCAAATCCGATTGTCATTCTCCCTAATTTAATCCAACAACCCAAATGTTGGAATGAATCAAATGGCATCATTGACCTCCGGATTACAGGTGGCACCGGTAGTTTAACTGTTGGCTGGAGACCATTAGATATTTTTGGATTAACCAGAGTAAACAATCTGGGAGTAGGAACTTATTTTGTTACTGTAATGGACTCATTAGGTTGCCTTGCAACTGATAGTATCACTTTGTTCGCAGATACTATGGTTGCACAAATAGAAATCGTAACAGATGCAACTTGTGCCGATGATGGAAAAGCAATTGCTCGTGCAATCGGAGGTGATCCCTGTCCTCCAAACAATGCATATTGTTTTTTCTGGACTCAAAATCCTGCTGCTAATAATTGTGATTCAATGAGTATGAATAGTGGATTATCCGGTAAACAGTCAGTGTATGTTCAAGACTGTAGAGGATGTAGAGATACAGTAGATTTTGAAATTAAATTTACCGGAGAACTACTCGATTCAATTGTCGTCAATCCAATACCTTGCTATGACTCAACGGGAATGTTTAGTGCATTTATAAGTTCAAAAACCACATTGAATATTCCTGTTTCATTTATTTTAAGAGATTCAACTACTGGAATGACCATTTTAGGAAATCAAAATGGCGTTGATAATTTTATCAGCAGAAAATTAAAAGCTGGAACATACATTTTAGAATCTACTGATAATGCAGGATGTAAGAGAAATGATACCATACGTTTGACGCAACCGGATAGTTTGTACATCATTACCAAGCAAATTGATTCAACGGAAAGTTGTTCACCAGGGAATGATGCATTTATCACTGTCGATGGAATGGGCGGCACACCAACTTACAATTTTATTTGGAGCAACAGCGGAATGGGTGGCAATATTAGTTCCTTAAATCAGGGAACTTATTCGGTCACAGCAACAGATTTTAATGGCTGTACTGCAACAGATTCATTTACCATTACAAAACCAATCGGGCCAACCATTGATAGCTTTCGATTGATGAGTCCGACTTGTTCAGGATATACAAATGGTAGTGTGGAAGTGCTTTATACTTTAGGTGCTGTACCGATTAGTCAATATAAATGGAATATACCTGGCAATTCAAATTCAAGTAAGATCAGCAATTTGGGTGTTGGCACTTATATAGTTACCATTACAGATGCCAATGGCTGCACAGATATAGATAGTATTGTATTAAATCCTTCAGCTGGTTTGTTTATCACTTCAACTAACATAAAGAATCCAACATGCAACCGATTGTCTGATGGCTTTATCACAATTAGCTTACCAAACAATGCACCACCATCAGTAACTTACCTTTGGTCAAATGGAAATCAATCTTCGGTAAATGCAAATCTCAAAGCCGGTATCTATTGTGTTACTATCGATGATCAAGGTGCTTGTCCTGCTATTGACACTTGTTTTGAATTGATAGAACCGGCAAAAATCAATATTCAAATATCTAATGTTGTAATACCAAGTTGTGCAACAGCCGGCACTTGCGATGGTTCAGCTATTATTTGTGCATTAGGTAGAGATTCACTTTATCAGTTTATCTGGTCTTCCGGTGAAATCAGTCAAAAGGATACAATTCGTTGTGATACTGCTTATCAATTGTGCGCAGGGGATCAATTTGTAATTGTTGCAAATGGCAACAGATGTCAGGATACTTTATTATTTAATATTCCGGAACCCACTCCGATTTCAATTGATACTTCATTCATTCGACCACCCAGATGTTATGAATCAAATGATGGTCAAATCACTTTACTTGCAAAAGGTGGCACAGGCCCTTTTCAATATCAGTGGTTATTTCCTAATGTAAATTCTCCAACGATTACTAATCTTGGAGACAGCACATATTATGTGAATATTATTGATTCATTGAATTGCTCACATCTCGATTCTGTGAGATTGCGACAACCGGATTCTATTCGTGTCGATATTATTTTAGGATCCACACTCGACGTAACCTGTCCAGGTAAAAGTGATGGACGAATTACAACCGCATGGACAGGTGGAAATAAAAGTAAAGGAACATTCCAATGGACACCAAATATCAATCCTTCCGATTCCATTGCGACCAATCTTCCTGCAGGACGATATGTTTTGCAAGTAACTGATATCAATGGTTGCACCGGTTCAAATGAATATACAATTTTAGCCCCTCCACAAATTTTAGTGCAGTTGACACCAATTGATACTCCAAAATGTGAGGATGATCAAATAGAGTTTTCTGTACTACAAGCAAATGGTGGATCTGGACCTGCATTTAGATTTACAATCAATAGTGGAGCACCAAATGACATTGGCGAACTAGTACCATTGTTCTCTGGAAATTATGCTGTTCGCATTTATGATAAGAACAATTGCTTCATTGATACCAGCATATTCATTTCTAATCCTACCAATTTGCTAAGTCTTGATTTTGGCAAAGACATTGATTCGATACAATTGGGTGACAGCATTTTATTAGATGGAAAATTAAATTCATCCACTGTGATCGATAAGATTATATGGAATCCTTCCAATACGGTAAGCAATCCTTCCAGTGCGACTTCTTTTGTGAGTCCTACCAAAAATACTTTATACATACTTACAGTCATCGATAAAAATGGATGCGAGGTCACAGATAGAATTACCATCATTGTAAGAAATACCAGAAGATTTTATGCTCCAAATATTTTTTCACCGAATTCGGATGGGGTCAACGATTTCTTCTCCTTACAAATCGGGCAAGGTGTTAAAGCAATTAAATCAGTACAGATCTTTGATCGCTGGGGAAATAAAGTATACAACTTAGAAAATCCCATCATAGATTCTGAAACTATAAATACCTGGAATGGCCGACATGCAAATACCGGCGACGTTATGAATCCTGCCGTGTTTGTGTATATCGCTGAGGTTGTATTTCAGGATGGCAGCACGATTGTTTATCGTGGTGATCTTACCTTGATGCGATAAGGGGAATTCCGGTGCTCTGCACCTGTTTCATTTTTAAATTTTAATTCTACAAAAATTTGGCGGCTCTGCCGCTTTGTTTTTGTTTCTAATTCAGAAACACAATTCAATTTCGGTATGGGTTTAAAAAGCTGCAGAGCAGCTAAATCATTGTAGCAAAACTAAATTACTCTGCACTGAAAGTGCAGAGGTTTGAGGACTGAAGAATGAAATTCTTCTCTACTCCTCTAGTATCATTGACCCATCTATATCATT
>JAYVIT010000460.1:0-7538 GCA_043769965.1 Saprospiraceae bacterium | reverse complement strand
TCAAAATACTGATTATCAAGACTGAGAGCAAACTGCAATCCAGCAATGGAAATATCAGTTCCAATATTCTTCAAAGCGATCTTCGCAATATCTCCTGCGGCAAAATGCGTTTCTTCCACTTCAATTAAGAATTGATTAATATTTCTACCAACAATACCTGAATTGAATCCTGTATTAGCTTCACCAGTTACATCTCCAGTTTTTACAGCAACAAAGTCATTGTTGAGTATCGACTCTTTCATATCACCAATCTCAATCTCAGATGGAAAATTTGCAAAATTGTCAAATGACAATGCATAATTCGCATCCACAAAATTCCATGATTTATTATTTTTAAATTTGGTCTGTATGCCCAGAATTAGCTTTCTGATTTCTGAAATATCACTTGCTGTGACTAATCCTGATTTATTAACATCAGCGGCAATTTGTTTGTATGGAGTATCAAATAATTCGATACCTAATATATGTCTTTGAATTTTAACAATGTCTTTAGTGGAAATTCCTGTCAACGCATCCTGATCATATTCAGGAGAAATGACATAAGCATTATACATGGCCAAATCACCAAATGCATAAGTACCTTGTAAATTTGTATTCTGTTTTTTATCCTGACTATTTTGCAACTTGATGGAAACAATTACTTCCGGTGATGGATTGTTATTATATCCACGTATTAATCCACTCAATGTTCCAAGTGTCAATACATCTGGACAAACATCCTGATTATCCTGAAGAATAAGTTTTGTTTTGCAAAATTCCTGATTGCCATCTTTATCTGTGACATACATAGTAATTTCAACGGTATCCGTTCTGCCATTAGGTATATCTGCGCAGGTTAATACCTTAAATATATCATTCACATCCGGACTAAAAGAGTATCTCAATTGATCTGCAGGCGTACAATTGTCTTCACTCTTTAGATTAAAGTCTTTTGCCCAGATAGTCACATTGCCTGTGCTTTTCATCAATACTGTAATGATACCATCAAGACAATATGGTGTTGGTCTTTTGCAATCTTTGATAAAGATCAAATAACTGCATGAACTTTCATTTCCACATTGATCTTTAACTTTCCAGGTAATCTTATGAACACCTGCTTCGAAAGTGAAGGATAACCTGTTATTATTTCCAGAACTATTAATGCTTCCATCATTGTTCAGATCTAATTGATAAGACCAGCGAAGTTCTTGCTGAGGTGTACAAAGATCAATTGCAGACGCTTCTAAAAATACATTTACACTGCATCCTGTAGTTATACAATGTTGCTGATTACTGCAGGAGCTGGTAAATGTTGGAGCATCCGTATTATTAATCATAATCACTTGTGTATGATACCAAACTCCAGCATTGGTTAGTTGATCATAAATACACCAGTCAATCACTGTCCATTTTCTTAATATTTTATAACAAACACCATCAACAAAATTGAAAACAAGATCTTCATAAGTTGAAATCGGTGAATTGCAAATATCTTTATTTAAGTAAACTGGCTTTCCTGTTACAACAGGATTCGGATTATCACCACAGGCATTCAATACAATGTCTTGTGGCCAAACTATGTCTGTAAATTTAAATGGTGTATTATCAATTACTGTAATGATTTGTCTGCAGGAATCTCTCAATCCACCATTGTCGATTGCAATAAATTCTCTGATCAAAGTACCTATATTACATGCATTTAATTGGTTAATTACTCTTATTTCCATCCTGACTTTGCAATTGTCCGTTGCAGTTGCAGTACCGAATATGTTCAAATTACTTAAATCAGTTTTACAATCAACTGTGAGGTTATTCGGACATGTAATTCTTGGAGGTAATTTATCTTGTACGATTGCATCAACCATACATTCACTGGAATTTCCAGCAGCGTCTATTACTCTCAATACAACTCTTACAGAACTAGTAGCTGATACATCATCACAACAGAATTCCTGAGTTGCCTGAAACGTCGTTGTTCCACAAGGACCCGGATTCATTCGTCTTACCAGAAAAGTAACAGGACCACAATTATCATGACTACGATCGTCAAACACAGTTGCAGGAACAGTGGCTCTACCGTTTGATCCTACAGAAATTACAGTCTTTTGTTGGCAAACTGCAACCGGAGGTGTTTGATCTACTACTACGATGTCGAATTGACATACAGTTGAATTACCACAACCATCAGTGATCACATAATATATCCAGTTACATCCGAGTGGCATATTGTCCACTCTGTATCTTCCATCAGGAAGCTTAGTAATATTTTGAGTTGAACCCAATCCTGGAATTGGCGTACAATCTAATGGATTGAGAGCCGGTAGATGTTTTACATAATAGGTCCAACCCGAGCAATTCTCAATTACGTATGGTGTCCGATTATTTACAATTGTACTCGGAGTTAAATTTTCAGGCACAGGAAGAATTAATGATCCTGTACATGACCATGGATTTGTGCTGACGGTAAAATTAGCCGGACAAGTAACAGCAGGACCTCTATCGTCAACAACTTTTATTTGTTGTATATAATCTATTCTTACACTTGGATTACACCAATCAAGGATAATCCATCTACGCAATAATTTAAATGTACCAGGACAAACCTGAATAGTATCATCAGTAAAATCGTAAGCTATATTTCCACAGTAAATTCCTAGTGGCTTTCCAGTTCCCGTTAATGTAGTATCAGGATTACCATTTGGAAATTTAGTCCATGCTCCGTCACATTGTAACATTGGATTATTTCCAGGTTGCCCATCATAATGTTCTGGTAAAGTAATATCCGCTAAAGAACCTCGGCGCAAATCAATAGTGTCGTAGCAACATGCCTGGAATCCACCCGGATCAGTTGCGCACCATTTTCTATAAATTGTTGCACTTAATGAATCTACATTGCAATCATACTTGACCAAACTATCAGAATACGTCAAATACACAACACCACATGCATCTATACCAGAAACCACATAAGGATAAACTGATTGATTAACCATTCCAATTGGAACCGGAAATCCCAAAGCTGCAGGTGAAATATCTGCCGCACAACTGATAGTATCTCTTGCTCTGCAATTCATTACCGGTGGAGTTTTATCTTCAAGTACCAAATTCCCCCAACAACTATTATTGCATACTATATTACGTACGTTTACTTTTAATTTTTTATTCAAGTAGAACTGACTAAGCGGTAAATTGACTTTGATGTTATTATAATAAATGGTTACTTCAAAGAAGCCCATTCGAGCACATTCGCCATTCTCTCCTTCCAGAATCATATCAGCCAAAATTTCCGCTTCGCAAATGCTATTCACAGAAACTTGCACTTGATTGTTGCAAGCTAATTGGCAATTGCTCCAGCAATCTGGTATGATGACCGTATTAGATGAAGTCGGAGGATCACCTGCAGGTACTGTATAAGTAACCCAGGCTGTGTTAGCCAATGGCGATGGAGCTCCTGCTGCATCTACATCCACTTCAGCAGCAAATTGTATGATCAGCGTATCACCCATGATTAAAAATCCTGTGCCATCAGTTAATGTAGGATTTGCGGATGTACCATCGAAGGCAGCATTCATATTACCGGCATTGGATGTCAAAGAAATTAATGCAACCGCTGGCGACCCAACAATACCAACCAATGCTGATCCTAAATGATTTGTAGCATTTAAAGTATCTGTTATTACAAGGTCAGTTGTAATTGCACAACTAGTATTAATTATCATCAGCTGATACGTGACGTTGATATTTCCCGGAATCCCGCTGCTGGCTGGTCTTACTCCAAGTATAGATTTTTCTACCTGCAGACACTGAGCCTTCACTTCATGATTGGAAAAGATCATCAACATTACCACTGAGATCAACCAGTTAAACATCAATCTCATCCTTCTGCGGAGAAGCTGATTACTGATACGATTTGTCGTGTTCATTTTGGATAATTTATTATTTGTAAAAAAATTTTTCATTCAGTTTACATTTTGACAATTTCTGAGATCCTCAAACGGTTCTTCTGAGGTTTAATGAGTTTTGATTATTAAAAAGAGGAATTACCTGGGGAGTAATAAGGAGTATATTTAATTTACTGGATACTCAATCAATAATCAGCATTTTTCGGACTGCACGATACCCTTCTGTTTCCAAATGATAATACAGCACTCCTGTTCGGTTTAATTCACTTTTGTTTATTTCAATTGAATTATAACCGGCTTTGAAAAATTGCTTTTTGTTCAATACTATTTTTCCATTCACATCCGCAATTCTCAAATCCACTATACCATCTTGAGGCAATTGGAATGATATTACAGTCGTGTTGCTAAATGGATTGGGTTGATTCTGAAACAGGAAGAAACCAGTGGTTGCTTCTCCATTATCTGCAAAATACTTCAGTCTTAATTCTATATTCTTTGCATTTACATCATATACTTCTGATAAGAAGTTATCATTGGACAAGGCAAGAGTATTATTAACACTTCCCTTAGCATTAGCTTTAAATACCAGATAAAAAAGTGGCTCAGCACAATTGACACCATTCATATGGTCCCAACTGATTTTCAATTTGCTATTGTTGCCACCATCCAAAGTATAATTGCTTTCATGAATGGCTACATTTCCAGATATTATTTCCTGAAAACTGAAAGTCGCAGGTTCAAATGTAAATTCAGCCTGCATTCCATAAATCAATTTATTGTAATTTAATCGTACTGGAATTTTAATAATCTCATTGGCTTCAAATGAACTATTTTGAATGCTTGCTTCAACTATTTCATTTGACCTGCCATTGGTGTTTTGCAAATTATTTGTTTTTGCATTTCCACTTACATCTCCGACTTTAACCGCGATGAAGTTATTATCAAATAAATCCGAGTTGAGTTTATTTATGGTATTGCTTTCAAGATAAGGCCATGGATGGTTAATATCCTGAAATTTCTGATTGGCGTTTACAAACTTCCATGGTTTATTATTAGCAAAGCTGCTTGTAATACCTAGTATCAATCTGCGTATATCGGAAACATCCTTTGCAGTAACAGTCTGTGAATTATTGACATCCGCTGCAATGATTTTATAAGGTGAATTTAAGAATTGCAATCCCAAAATATGTTTTTGAATCAACACGATATCGGCGGTTGTAACTCCATTCAGTGGGTCGTCATCCTTTTGCGCCGAAATAATATAGTCTTCATTCAATGGCAATTGCAGGAATGAATATTGTCCATCAGGACGCGTCATATCATATACTGGCATTGCCGGCATATTTGCGCTCAGAGTGACCATTGCATTTTCCACTTTATTATTTGCTTCATTGAAAATATTTCCTGCAAGATTTCCAGTGCTTCCGCCTCCAAGATTATCCGGACAAGCATTACCGATTCCATCCTGAATGATAACTTTGGTTTCACAAAAATCCTGGTTACCGGATTCATCTGTTACATACACTGTAACATCAAAAGTTTGGGAAATTCCATTGGCGATTTGCGCACAAGTATACGTACGTGAAGCATCTAATGAATTTGATGAGAATGAATACCTCAATCGTTCTGCCGGCGTACAATTATCCAGACTATGAGAATTCAAATCAGAAGCCCAGATTGTTACCTGTCCTGTGGATGGCATGATCACTGTGATCACACCTGCTCTACAAAACGGCGTTGGTTTCTTTCGATCGATGATAGTAAATAAATATGTACAGGTTGTAGAATTACCGCACTGGTCATAAACAGTCCATCTGATTCTATGTGTACCAACCGGATAAACTCCGCTGGCATTGTTACCTGTACCTGTTACTTCTATACTACCATCATTATTTATATCTATTGTGTAATTATAAATCAAATCAATTGGCAGACAATCATCTGTGGCAGTTATGGTCAATGTTGCAAATCCATTACAGTTTGAAGCTATACCCTCAAAAACCTGATCTACACAAGGACTTGTTATTGTTGGTGGTACCGTATTTCTAATTTTAATAATCTGAACATAAGTCCATCTTCCATAGCCATTAGTACCATTGAACAGACACCAATCTACAACAGTCCATTTTCTCAACACTTTAAAACATACATTTTCCACGATGTTAAATACCTGGTCTTCATAGGTTGTCAAGATGTTTGAACAACTTAGATTCGATGGCCAACTTGGTTTACCGGTAAGATTTGGATCAATCGAAGAATGACAACCAGTGATCTCAACATTAGCGGGCCAGTTAATATTACCTTTAAATGGAGTTGAATCCAATACTGTGATGGTTTGAGTGCAAGTGAACGCTTGATTAAAATCATCTTTGAAAGAATATATTCTCTGTATTGTACCGAGCCCGCATGCATTAAGTACAAAACTGACAGAAGAATCAATAGTAAGATTGCAATCTTCAATTACCAGACCATCTCTTCCCCACAAATGTGGTTGAGATACTGCATCGTAATTCGGATCAAATAAATTGATGTATTTTCTATCTGCTTCATTTCTTCTATACGTCCCAAATACTGCCAGATTTGATTTGTCAAATTCACAACTCACGGTGATATCAGGAAGACAAGTTACGACCGGTGGTTTTTTATCTTGCACTGTAATTTGTACCATGCATTGATTCGTATTTCCTGCGCGGTCTGTTACCTGCAATACAACTAAAATCGGATTATTGGGAATGTCATTACAACAAAACTCAACAAAATCTCCGAACAGATTATCATCTTTGATTGGATCAGGACAATTGCCCGGATCCATTCTTCTTACTTGAAAAGTACCCAATCCACAATTATCATATGATCCATCATCAAATGTAAGTGCATACACTTTTGCAGAACCATCATCTGTCAATGCAACAACTGTTTCCAAATCGCAAATCGCAATTGGTTTAGTTTTTTCTTCTACAGTTACTTCTGTTGCACAAGTATCCACGTTTCCACATGCATCCATTGCTATAAACAATACCCATGAAAGGCCAACCGGAAGATTATTAATTTTATATTGAGTCGCATTTATTTTAAATACGCCAATAGAAGTTGCATCAATTGCAGAAGGTGGAAGATTCGGATCTGCACCTCGCTTCACTTTTACATCCCATATAATTGATGAACATTCTGCAAATACAGTTGGCAAACTAATAGTAGCCTCTCCTTCACAAGTATTCGCCAGTGTAGAAACGGTTATGTTATTTGCACAAGCCATAACAGGCGGCCTGCTATCAACTACTTTGATAATTTGTATGCAGGTAGTTTGTCTACCCGTACACCAATCTGCCACAATCCATTCACGAAGGACTTTGAATGTACCTTCACAAACTTTTAGCTTTATATCACTATAAGTATAATCTAGATTTCTGCATCTGATGAAAGTAGGATAGCCGGTTACATCCGGATGGGGATTACCAGCTGCATCCTTTTTCCAAGTACCATCGCATTCTAAAGCTTTCAATGTTATATTATCATAATTTGGCGGACACTGAACAGAATCAATAACACCGACTCTGATTAAAATAGAGTCAGAACAACTATATGTATTACCATATGAATCTGTTGCAGTCCAGTCTCTGAAAATTGTATCGATATAAGTAACCGGTGGCGGGCAGT
>JAYVIT010000459.1:0-5800 GCA_043769965.1 Saprospiraceae bacterium | reverse complement strand
ATCATTACATTTGGCATATGCCATCTTGCATCTCTTACTAAATTCATTCATTCACTCTAGATTATTCCTCTATGCTGCTTTCGCTCCCGATGGCTATCTCAGTCAAGCTTCATCCTATTAAACAATCTCAACAAACTTTCATAATGCACCAATTCACCTTCTCTCTGACCCATATTTGATTTTACAAATTCAATTCTGCTTTCAGTCACTGGATGTGTATTCAAAAATTTTGGAACCGCTAATCCTTTTTTACCTTCATTGAGAAATACTTTAAACAGATCCAGCATACCGGAAAGACTAATCTTTCGATCCAACAAAATTTGTACAGCATTAGCATCCGCTTCTTCTTCAAATTTTCTGGAATAACTCAGATTTTGAATTGAATTTGCATTCTCCACCACAATACCGGCTAATCCTGTCAGATCTCCAAATAAAGCAGCGAGCAGTATATAAGATGATAGTGATCTGAAAATAGTTTTTAAACTATGCTTGAACTCCACATGTGTGAATTCATGACCAATAAGTCCTGCGAGTGATTCATATGTTTGTATTTTATCAAACAGTCCTTTATAAATGACAATGTTTCCTCCTGGCATTGCAAATGCATTCACCACTGAATCATTTATAAAATGCATTTTGATTGGGTACTTACTTGGAACATCCATCATCACAAAAAAAGAATCCAACATCATGGATTTCACTTTGTCTTCCTTACTCTCTTCAATCATTCCGCCTGCCATTTTATCTCCGAGTTCTACTTCCCATCTTACCGGTACCGTTTTAGAAAGAAGATCAGAAATATTCGGAACCAATAAAAAATAGGCAGCAATACAAAGAAGCATAAACACTCCAACAATTGAACTTACAACTGCCAATGGATTTCTGGTAAATGCATTTTCGGATTGTTTCCATTTTTTATGCGGGTAGTACAACTGGAATTGTTGAATTGCACCCGGATCCTCAAACTCCAGAAATTCAAATGGATGTGAGTCACCGTATTGTAAAATAAATTTATTGTCATTTGCATTCTGATCTGGCTTGATCTTTTCTAATTCCCAATAGCGACTTTCCCTAAAATTGTTTTTATTAAATCCGATATGAACTTGTCCGGGTTCTAGCCAAACATCAGCTTCAATTGGCTGAGGCTTGATGCCAACATAATACTTTGCTTTCAATTCCATCCTCAACATTTATAATTCCATTGTTTGATGATCCATTTTTTGCTTATGCATACAATCAAAATGTTTTTTAGGACAAGCCGGATAACCCAGTTTAGTGCATGGCCTGCAAGTCAATCCAGTCACTTCATGATTTTTGACAACTCCATTCTCATTTCCAAAATAGGGATACATACCAAATTGAGGAATTGTATTTCCCCAAATCACATGAATAGGCTTCCTCAATGCAGCTGCAATATGCATCATTCCAGTATCCGGTGTAATGACCATTTGCGAATTTTTTATAACAGCAGCAGACTGCGCAATGTTCAATTGACCAGTACAATTGTAAACTTGATTTGGAAATTCGCGATAAAAATGATCACCAATTTCCTTTTCGTTGAATCCTCCTAAAAACACAATTGGCAAGTTTATGGCTTGAATGATTTCAATCCACTTGTTTACTGGAATCTGTTTGGTATAATACGTTGCACCTAAAACACCGGCCACATATTTTTCCGGTAATTGAAATTTCTCAAATACTAACGAATCTTCTTTTTCAATAAAAAAATCGAGACCACCTCCGTCATTGTGAATATCAAGTTTTTGAAGCGAATCGAAATAGCGATCGACTAAATGTTTTTGCGGAAGTCTGTTGATTTTTAATTTGGTCATCAACCATTTCTCAATATTCAATTTATGAAACCGTAGAAAAGGTTTCTTTAATTGCCAGGTTAAAAGTATGCTGCGAAAATTATAATGAAGGTCTATCACAAAATCAAAAGATTCATTTCTCAATGCATCAATAATTTCTGAAGTATCTTTTTCTATTGTCCAGATTTTAGAAATGTTAGGATTGTTTCTCAAAACTTCACTGAATTTGTTTTTTACTAGCAGGTGAATTTCAGATTCCGTTTGTTTTTTCAAACAGCGGATCACAGGAGTTGTCAAAACCAAATCTCCAATGGAACTAAACCTTATGATTAAAATTTTACGGTACAATTACAGGGTTTGAGAATTTAAGCAATCAAATATCTGTCTTTATCTCTCTAAGCTAAAAGAAGGCATTCAACGGCAACGTAAAGACAAGAAGTAATTACCAATAATTATAATGAGATAATGAATATTAAAAAGCTATTCTTCAACTTTACTTATGGTAAATCCAGACTCCCCTTCTTTGGTCATCAACTTAAGGTAATAAATTCCCTGAGGTAAATTTCGCATCGGCAATTCCACAACATTATTTCCTGATAGCATTGGAGCGGATGATAGAATAATTTCTTGCCCATTGATATTATAAACTGCAAAATTTAATGTTTGATCCGAACTGCTTTCTATATTGATTCGAAGTATTGAACTAAATGGATTCGGGCTGATGCTAATTCCTCTTAGTTTATTTTCATTACCTGCATTGAGCAGGTTTCTTTTTCCATTGGCAAACCAATTACCCCATTTTGCACCACTTACAAGTAGCTCTTCAGATCCGTTGGATTGAATTTTATTGGTTGCCAATTTTTTCCTTTTTAATGATACATCAAAATTAGCATCAACACCATTATAAAGAAGATAATCGTCTTTAACAGAATAAGATGGATAGCCGGTATCATCTCTGTCAATTGCAATTTCTCCGATATCACCAGTTTCAATATTTGCGGCTAAAACTGAAAACGTTGGTCCAAAAAGAGTTTCTTCGAGATAGTCAAATGCCATGATATATGGTGAATTTTTTGAATAAACCGGATTCCCGACACTGGTATTTTCAGGAAGATTAGAAAATAATTTTTCTATATGACCATCACCAAATGTTCTAGTTACAAGATCCCAAACTCTTAAGAAACCAATATCCCAATACAGATATGTACCGCCACCATCGCGATCCAATTTACTCAGGCAATCATACATAATGTATTGGCCAGAGTGATCGAAATCCATAAAATCTGCATATCGCACATTTGAGGTAGCCACTCCAGAAGTTGTAGTTGGGTTGGTGAGTGTAAAAATGTGCCAGCTGCTTGTGGCAAATTGAAATACATGAATTTTATTTTCTTCTTGTTCAAACAAAACGGCTAACAAAGCACCATCTTTTGAAATAGAAACATTTCTGTAAATTGGATCCTGATCCAGCACTATTTCTTCATAAACCCCTCTCGATTTATTGAAAAACAAAGCATACAAACGAGAATCATTACCAACATAATAAATTTCAGAACCATCATCAGAGACGCTTGGTTTGCTTTTGATGGATTGCGGACTTAGTTGCCCAATGGTGTTATTACCTAGGTTGATTAGATATACTCCGTCCTGATTGTTATCAGTACAAACTATAAATTCCTGACCTGGATTAACAGGAAGGTCTTTTTGATAATTACCTCCACTACTTACACCAATGCCGACCTGGTCAAAAGCTTTTTTAACTGCATTGTGTACTGATGAATTATTTCCATGTAAATCAATACAGGATTGTTCAACTGCAATCCGGAGATCTTTAAAAATGGACGAACGTGTCAGGTATTGGCTCAATGCTTTATAATATACTTTTTCTGCAGTTTTTTTTGCCTGTTCCTCATTGCTTCCCTTTGCAAGTTCCTGGACAAAAAGGTAATAGGCATAATTGGGTATACCACTATTTATATGTACACCACCATTGTCTTGAGTTCCTTTGTATTGTTCGTTGACGTGTTTTGGTTGCCATTTGAAGTCATTTGTTGGAGCGCCATTATGAGGATCACTCATATCTCTCAAAGCACCTGAAGGAAATACATTTAGTTTCACCACGTCTTCTCCAATTTTCCAATCATTGCGATCTATCATTGCACCAAATACATCAGCAAAAGATTCGTTGATTGCACCTGATTCTCCTTCATAAACAAGATTAGCTGTGCTCTGGATGACACCATGCGACATTTCATGTCCACCAACATCAAGTCCTTTTGCAAGCGGATTGAATGCCTGAGCACCATTTCCGTAAAACATTGCTTCTCCATTCCAAAATGCATTGTCTAAACCACCACCATTTTCATCATTGACATTAATGAGCGAAATGATAGTACCTCCTTTGCCATTGATAGAATTTCTTGCATGTGTATTTGCAAAATATTCAAATGCAAGACCTGCATTATAATGTGCAGAAACTGCATTTCGAGCCCAGGTATTAGTTGTGGTTTTAATTTGATCCCAAATGATATTATTGGGATTTGAACTTTTTGCGTCGATCGTCCAAATGGTACCGGCAGGATCATTCAGATTAAATTGGCTGGCTTTAAACATAGGTCTGGAAGCATCAATCAAAAAAACTTCAGAACCCTGCCTCCAAACATCTATAGTTCTTGTAATATCGAAAAGATCTTTAGCAGTGGTTTTTTCTGCAGTTTGAGGATCAGGTTTTATTTGTTTTTCAGGATCATGAAACATGCATTCATTTCGAAGTGCTTTAAGAATTTCTCCGGTCACTGCATCAATAGTGACTAACCATCTGCTCATCGCATTTGGAAAAATATCCAGCCGATAGACGAGATGCCAATTTTCATCATCAGCATTTTTCCAATAACCAAGTATTGCTTCCTGCAATCCGGTTTTTATCCAGGATGGTTGATCCTTTTTTTGATTGATACAATTAATTCCTTTTTGCTTCAAATGTTTTTTTGCTTGTTCGTGTGCTTCATTTGCATTTATTTTAGCAGAAAATGATTGTGTCGGTTGTAAAAGATTTCCATGAGCCATCACAGTTTGGTCTCCATAGATATGCACAAAGTACTCCGCATCCAAAACTGGTAAATCATCAAAAGTCTGGTCATACTTTAAATGTGTGATCTCTTCATTATCTATTTCTATAGTTCTGATTTTATATTTAATACCAGATTGGGGTGTGAGCCTTAATAGTTCGACCAATTTTTTTGACCAAAATGCGGATGCGTTTCCATTGGTTTCTGTTTGAAATGCAGAACATTTGAATCGTGCTGGAGAGCCATTGCTATTTAGTGCCTGTACACTGATATCGGATCGCAATTTTTGAAGGACTTCTGCGGGAATAGATTTATAATTTGTACTCACAACTCCAAAACTCCGTGCATCCAGTTTTGATGGAAGATATTTTGGTTTACTAAGAATATTGTGTTGAATGGTAACACCTTTAGGTATAAGAAATTCATGTTGCTTTTTAAGCTCCTGTGCTTGAAGTGGAATTGAAAATAAAAATAGTAGTAAAAATAGGTGTATCGATTTTCTCATTTTATTGATTTTTGAACCAGGTAATTTACATGATCGTAAAATAAATTCAACTTTTCATTGATCTCTGTTGAATTGCTATCCCAGGTTTTTTTATGTACTTGCCCATTTATTGAGTACTCAATAAATTTATAAAGATTGCCTGGTTTATTCCATTCAATAGAATTCAGTTTTAAGGTTTCTATGTTATTGAATATTTGATTTACATCAGAAGACTTTAGCTTGTTCATTATTTTTCCATTTTGCTCTATTTGACCATTTTTATAAACTGTATAAATGGTCTCGATACCCGTAAAGCCGCCTCCATTCCCTATTTTAATATATTCATCAGATTGTACAGCCTTCATATTATTGCAGGAACCCATAGCCATTAAAAAAATTAAACAACTGATTATCTGTATGTTAAGTTGATTTAGCAT
>JAYVIT010000458.1:0-3183 GCA_043769965.1 Saprospiraceae bacterium | reverse complement strand
CGAATGATAAACTCAGTTTTAAATTAGTAAGTGGAAATGATACATTTCTCATTCGCCAGATCAATCAAAGTAATCCGACTTGGAGTAAAGAAGCCAATTTCAATATTAAAAGTTTGACACAAAATCTGGACTCAGTTCAATTTATCGCGGAAACTGCAGATGATAATCCGGGACATTTGGTTGAAGCTGCATTAGATGCATTTTTAATTATTGATGGAAGTCCGGTAGGTACAAATCAACAGCAGGATAATGTAAACATTTCTATTTATCCGACGCTAATTAAGGATAAAACAAATGTATTCATTGATCAGGAACTGACTAATGATATTGAGTTGACTATATCTGATGTTGATGGCAGACAATTAGAAACTCTCAACATTTCTAAGAATACTAAATCTATTTCAATCGGTGAGAATTTAAAACCAGGAATTTATTTTGCAAGTTTTCATTCGAAGAAGGAAATTCTCAAAAATGTGAAGCTGATTAAAATATAACCGACGATCGACCATTGACCACCGACCATTGACCATTGAAAGAAGTTGGCAGTTAACAGGTGGCAGTTGAAATATTAATAAAGGATAGTAAATAATAACTTTCACAGACGACTGACTCCTAATAAAATAGAAATTTTAAATTTAAATCGTTACTTTTATCTAAAGTAATGACATGAAAACTTTCTTACCATTTTTATTCATACTGTTTGGTTTCAATATTGGATATAACCAGACTTCATTGCAGTATGTTTTCTCAAATGAAAGTCATAGATTTTATGACGTTTCAAATTTTAAAAATGTACAGATAGGTGTCGGCCAATTTCATCCCTGTACATATGCTTATATATGTGCTTTATCCGATAACAATCAAAGTAAATGGGAAAAGAGTTTCGATTTTCTGTCTTACAGTTTTTTTAGTGATATTCTTCGAGTTAACGACAGTACCTTTTATGCAGTTGGAGAAGAATGGTTAGCTGACGACATAGAATCAATTATTTCTATTTTATTGGTTAAGATGGATATAAATGGAAATCTACTGTTGTTTAAAAAAATTACTGACCCTCAGTTGCTAAATAATCAAAACTTTTATGTCAATTGCAAGATTCAGGAACTCCCTAACAAGGACCTTGTAATATCCGCAGGCAATAAACTTGCCTATTTAACTGCTGATGGGGTGATTTATAAATATACATTCTTAACAAACAAGGTTAAAGATTTCGAACTTATCACTCAGGATGAATTTTATTACATTTCGGAATCGGGCCTATTTCACTATGATCAAATTAATCATGAAGAACTTGTATTAACTGGCTACCAAGGATTAAATTCTCTTAATTTATATAATTCAGGAATTTATTTTATGGACCAGAATGGAAAACTCTATCGTTCGGATTTGAATGGACAAAACATTACAATATTTTCTGACTCCATTGGTCTCAAGCATGTTGTAGATTTTGAATTTAACAAGGATAAATTATATATCATTGGTGATGATTTGAATGGAATAAATCAACTGTTTGTATTAGATGAAATTGATTTCAATAATAATAAAACGGTTTCATTGGCTACTATTAGAAATGTTTCTTATAGCAATATCGATGTCGATGAAAGTGCTATCTTAATTTCGGGGACATGTGATTACGGATGGCCTAATATTTTCTTTATCACAATGGATCACAATTACAATTTACCAAATTTGTCTAAGGATTTGGGAATTTCCGATTTTAAACAAATCGAATACACAAGGACTATTGATACTATACTAGGAGGATTTTTTATTTATAATCATCATTTTAGTTTTGAATACAAAATAACCAATCATGGCCTTGATCCGGTTGAATTTTTCAATGTGTATTCAGATGATTATTTTCATATAAATTGTTTTCATTCATATTTTTATTATAATTATAAGGAAGAACTGCGACCAGGGGAATCCATAATTCTCTCTGGCACTGGAGATATAGTGCATATAGGTTCGCCAGTCATTGGAATATGTCTTAAGGTAGTTGCATCAGATAATGAATTGGATCTAAAACCGGATGATAATATCAACTGCAAAACTTTAGTCATTAATGAAGATCTTTCTTTAATTGATTCCGGATTTAAAGTGTTTCCCAATCCAGTTTATGACATAATTCATCTATCATCTGAGTCATCAGCTGATTTCACAATTTACAACAGTACAGGAATACTCATCTATGAATTAAAAAACATAAAAAACGTAGAACTAAATATTAAAGATTTTCAAGCTGGAGTTTATTTTATAAAAGACAATTCAAAAAATAGTCGAAGTCTCGCCAAAAAATTTATTAAGCTTTAAGGGGATCACATGTAAAAGTTGGGGACTGGATTTTCAGAATAATTCATTTATAACAACTATACGTACATAATTTTTACTTTCTCCAAGCTGTTCGCAGAAGCTCACAGTTCCTTCCTTAAAGAGTGCCTTTGTGGCACTCTTTTTCGCAGTAGCGAAACAGTCAGTCATCCAGTCGCTGAAAAGAACCAATCCGCCAGCTGGCGGACGAAATAAGGTACTCTTGCTTGTTCGCAAAGCCTCAGCTCCTATTTTTCTACCAAAGTCTTTTGCTTCGGCATATAATTGTTTAGCTCTAATTCATTTCACTAAAGAATCTCCTTTTGAGCAACAGCGAAAAATACTCGCCACGCGCTGTATTTCGAACGTTTCTTACTAATTCAATATCCTCTAGACTTGAAAATTTAGGTCATAGCTCGAATTATTATATAGTGCATTAATACTGATTTACCATTTAAAAATCCTAACTTTATTACCATACTCCCCAACTTTTTAAGCTGACCCCTTTAAGTAAGCCGGTTTATCAAAAACTAAAATTCTAAAAAAAATTTATTTTTCAGGTCCGGGTAAAATAATTTGCAGATGTAATTATTTAACTTTTTGAACAATCAGCGTTCTCTGATGGAAAGTACCGGTATTTGAGATCACTCTCCATTTCACTTCTATGGCCTGTCCTGCTCCCAAGTTTGTTATATAGGCATTAGTTGAAATTGGCTGGGACCTATTACCTGACGAAAGGTCGGTTATTACGGAAGCAGCAATCTGTGTCCCATTTTGATATATGGAAACGGGTCCCTGCTTATCGGAATTTGTATTTTCTAATGAGCCAGTAAAAAAGACAAGGTAATCCCCGGCTCCAGGAGTAATTGTCAT
>JAYVIT010000457.1:0-7846 GCA_043769965.1 Saprospiraceae bacterium | reverse complement strand
TTGTTATTATTTCGCCAAAGATGGCGCACTGGAGTTAATCGTGCTGCAGAAGCAATGACAATATTTGCTGTGATTTGCGCTGCATTATTTCCTGTTATTCACGTAGGAAGATTATGGGTTGTGTTTTACTTTATGCCTTATCCTAATACAAGAGGAGCACTGTGGCCTAATTTCAACTCTCCTTTGCTCTGGGACGTTTTTGCAATCTCTACATATTTTTCTGTTTCACTTTTATTCTGGTATACTGGATTAATTCCTGATTTTGCATCTATAAGAAATCGTGCTAGTGGATTAAGAAAAAAAATATACAATGCTTTGTCATTTGGCTGGACAGGATCTGCTAAACATTGGCAGAGATGGGAGTCCCTTTCTTTGGTACTTGCAGGTTTGTCAACACCTCTTGTACTTTCAGTTCATACCATTGTAAGTTTTGACTTTGCTACTTCTGTTATTCCAGGATGGCATACAACTATATTTCCGCCATACTTTGTTGCAGGAGCTATTTTTTCCGGTTTTGCAATGGTGCAAACCTTAATGGTAATGACGCGGAAAGTGCTGAAATTGGAACAGTATATAACCTTAGAACATATCGAATCCATGAATAAAGTCATTTTGGTTACCGGCACTATAGTCGGGGTGGCTTATTTGACTGAGTTGTTTATAGCATGGTATTCAGGATATGTCTATGAACAGTTTGCATTCTTTAATCGTGCAATGGGTGTTTACTGGTGGGCATATTTTGGAATGATGGCGTGCAATGTAATTTCACCTCAATTATTTTGGGTCCGAAGTTTAAGAAGAAGTGTATTCTTTACATTTTTCATGTCAATCTTTGTCAACATTGGAATGTGGTTTGAACGATTTGTAATTATAGCCACGACATTAGCAAGAGATTATTTACCATCATCCTGGAGCTATTATAGACCATCATGGGTTGAGATTGGAATATTTGTCGGAACCTTAGGACTGTTCTTTACTCTGTATTTGATTTTTGTAAGGGTTGCTCCGGTAGTTGCTATCGCCGAAATAAAACATATTTTAAAATTAGCAGGTGATCAATATATAGGTGAAAATGCCACTCATAAGCGTAAAGAAGATCATTCAATACATCACGATCATCAACAACATCATTAATTTATTTAGTATTAAAGTGAAGTGTCAATGAGACAATTAAATAAAAATGTGATTTACGGAATTTACTCTGATGAAGAATTACTTCTCAGAGCAGTTAGGTCCGCAAAAAGCAAGCACATGGAAATTATGGATGTATTTACGCCATTTCCAGTGCATGGTATGGATCAAGCTTTAGGTTTAGAGGAATCTCGTTTGCATATAATGGGATTTGTGTATGGTGCTATTGGAACGCTTACTGCTTTTTTAGGAATGACTTGGATAATGACCAGTGACTGGCCCACAATATTTGGTGGCAAACCTTACTGGCCTGTACCCTCATTTATTCCGATTGTTTTCGAAACCACTGTATTATTTGCATCATGGGGTATGACGATTACTTTTTATACGATCTGTGGATTATGGCCTGGTGTAAAAAATCCTCAACTTGATTTGCGGACCACTGACGATAAATTTTGTCTTGCATTTGATAAACATGACGTCTCTGAATCAGATGCCAGATCCTTTTTTCAAGAAACAGGAGCAGAAGAAGTGAATACCAAAAATATATGAAAATGAAAATCTCACTTTATAGTATTGTTGTCATTTTTATTTCATTGATATTTTCTCAATGCAGTCCTGCAGATGGCAACCAGACAGGACATGAATATATGCCAGATATGGCTCATTCCATAGCTTATGAAGCCAATGTGAATAGTTATTATTACTATCACTCATGGGGAAATAAAGAAGATATTGCTAAAATGAGCGCGCCCAGGAATCCAGTGCAAGGCAGTATTGCAAGAGGAAGTTTAGCTTCTGTTGCCAATCATGGTATGGAATCCGAATTTGATGGCTCATTGAGTCCAAATGCAATACGGGTAACAAGAAATGGATCTGTACATTATTATTATTCTAATACAGAAGAAGAACGTACGCGTGCATCTAAAGAAATCACATCCAATCCGATAAAACTTACAGATAATGGCTTGGCAAATGGAAAAATGCTATATACCATTAATTGTGCAATATGTCATGGAGATTTAGGTGATGGTGCGGGTTATCTTGTACGCGATGACGGTGGAAAGTATCCTGCTCAGCCTGCAAATTTATTAAAGGATGAATTCATTGCCAGCTCCGAAGGCCGTTTTTATCATTCCATTATATATGGTAGAAATATGATGGGATCTTATGCAGATAAATTGTCTTATGAAGAAAGATGGAATGTCATTCATTATATTAGATCACTTCAAGCCAATTCAAAAAAACTAAAGTATAGTGAAAAAGAAAATACATTTAGTTCATCGCAGATTATTCTCGATGCCAAAAAAGCAAGTGCTGCAGTATTAGCTCCAACAACTGTTGATGCTAAAATTGCACCAAAAATGAAATAAACTATTTTGATTAGCAGTAAAAGATAAATGATAGATGAACTCAATACAGTTGCCTTCCAAAGATAAGTTGATACTAGGAATCATGGGATTCATCGGAATCATTTCTATGATTTCAATTATTATAAATGATGATCCTCTCTACACCAGATTTTGGAGTAGCATACTTCATAATGGAGTGTTCTTTACATTAATCGCAATGATGGCTGTATTCTTTATTTGCATCAACCGGACAGCTTATGCAGGATGGGCTGTTGGATTTAAAAGAGTATGGGAAGCCATGTCGCAATTTTTGTGGGTTGGATTTGCTTTGATGTTATTGATTGCTTTGGGAATTTATTTTGGTTGGCATCATTTATATCATTGGTCTGATGAAGAGGTAGTAGCAAAGGATGAGATATTGAAAGGAAAGTCTTCATTTTTAAATAAAAATATTTATACAATTGTCGGATTGGGAATACTGGCTTCCTGGATATTTTTTGCACATAAAATGAGAACTTTAAGTATTGAAGAAGATGATCATGATGATCCCAAACATACACAATATGAAAAGATGAAATTTTGGGGTGCGATTTTTCTACCAGTAGCTGGTTTTACAAGTGCAGTTGTGATATGGTTATGGTTAATGTCAGTTGATCCGCATTGGTATAGTACTATATTTGCATGGTATACCGGTGCTAGTTGTTTTGTAAGTATGATAGCCTTGACCATTTTGTTTTTAATTTATTTGAAATCAAGAGGTCATTATCATAATATCAACATGGAACATTTTCATGATCTTGGAAAATTTATGTTTGCCTTTAGTGTATTCTGGACCTATTTGTGGTTTTCACAATACATGTTGATCTGGTATGGAAACATAGGTGAAGAAACTGTATACTTTCAAACAAGAATCAAGGAATATCCTGTCTTGTTTTATGGTAATCTGGTCTTAAATTTTGTCTTGCCATTTTTGATATTAATCCGTAATGATACGAAAAGGAAATATGGAACATTAATCATCGTTTCGATTATCGTTTTTTTTGGACATTGGTGGGATACATTTCAAATGGTAAAGCCTGGAACATTGCATACTTCACATGAAGTACTGATGAAAAATAATCATCACTCAAATTCTACCGATATTAAAGTTCATGAAATAAATACTACAGAAAAAGCCAGTGGATCTCATCAATCATCTGAATCAAATGCAGGACATAACGGAGAATCTCATTATAAATCAGTTCCAGTAAACGGATATTTTATTCCTGGATTGGAGGATATTGGGGTATTGCTTGGATTTTTGGCTTTGTTCTTTGGCACGACTTTGCACTTTTTATCCAAAGCATCATTGATACCAAGGAATGATCCTTATTTACAAGAAAGTATACATCATCATGTGTAGAATATTAAAAAGAATCAACTAATGACAGCATTAATAACCATATTATCAATCATACTTTTATTTGTTGTAATCCTGCAAATTGCAAAGATCAACGAGATAACTGCAGATATGAAAGGTGAGGATGAATTCCTCACGAAATCTGCAGAATTAAATGGTAAATGGCTTATCATTTTTTGTGTTGTGTTTCTTGTAGGGGGGGCCTGGACTGGGATCCATTATGCAAACAGAATGTTGGGTTATGGACCTTTAAAATCAGCTTCTGAGCATGGAGGCTTAATTGACTCTGCGTTTAATGTTACATTAATTTTTACAGGAATTGTATTTGTAATTTGTCATATAGCCTTGTTTTGGTTTCCTTATAAGTATCGCTACCAAAAAGGAAAGAAAGCACTTTTTCTTCCTCACGATAATCGATTAGAAATTATTTGGACTGCAGTGCCCGCATTAGTTATGACCATATTGGTTGTACAGGGTTTGGTCACTTGGAATAAAGTAATGTCTGATGTTAAACCGGGTGATGAATATATGGAGATAGAAGCCACTGCCTGGCAGTTTGCTTGGAATCTAAGGTATCCTGGAACTGATGAAAAATTAGGTGTAAAAGATTTTAGATTGATAAAACCAGGTAGCAATGAACTTGGTCAGGATTGGAATGATGAACGAAATCTAGATGATTACAATGCCGATGAATTAGTATTGCCAAAAGGAAAGAAAATAAGAATAAGAATTATCGCAAGGGATGTTCTTCATAATTTTTATTTGCCACATTTTAGAGTTAAGATGGATGCTGTTCCTGGTATTCCAACATATTTTATTTTCACCCCCATTAAAACCACTGAAGAGTTCAGACAAGAATTGAGAAAATATCCAGAATACCAATTACCTTCTGATCCTAATGATCCCAATAGTGAACCTAAATGGAAAGTTTTTGATTACGAACTTGCTTGTGCAGAATTATGCGGTAAAGGTCATTATAGTATGAGGCGATTGGTTAAAGTCGTTACACCTGAAGAATGGGAAGTTTGGAACAAATCTCAGAAGTCGTATTATTTTTCTTCGATCAGAAATACAGACGAGGATCCTTTTAAAGGCAAACCTTTAAAAGCAGAACTTATGATGAAAGGAGAAGAAATGAAAAGCTTATTAAAGAAAGCATTTGATACTACAAATACTAATGTATCCGATAGAACATTGCGATTGGATAATATCTATTTCGAAACCGGGTCAGCAAAATTGAGTGACGAATCAGAAATCGCCTTAGAAATATTAAAACAAACATTTGATCAATATCCAAAACTTAAAGTTGAAATAAGTGGGCATACTGATAATGTTGGTGAGCTGCCCATGAATATGAAATTGTCTCAGGATAGAGCCATCTCTGTTGAAGCGATTCTAATAAGTAAAGGAATCAATTCAGATAGAATTGCAGCTATAGGTTATGGTCCCAATAAACCTGTTGAATCCAATGAAACCGATGCAGGAAAAACCAAGAACAGAAGAATTGAGTTTAAAATTTTATCTTTTTAATACATTAAATCATGTCAGACATACATAATACTCATGTTGAAAAAGATAAACTGATCCAGGAACTGGGTTATGATGATCATTTTCACGAACATCATCATGGTGATAAATACCAGACTAATTTTCTAACTACTTATATTTTTTCTCAGGATCATAAAATGATTGCCAGACAGTTTTTAATAACTGGAATTTTCTGGGCAGTCATTGGTGCAGGCATGTCAATCATTTTCAGAATGCAATTGGGATTTCCTGATGCAGATATGGCATGGATGAAGCCACTATTGGGTCAATGGATTACTATAAATGATGCAGGAATTGGAAGACTTGATTCGGAATTCTATTATGCATTGGTTACCATGCATGGTACAATCATTGTGTTTTTTGTACTTACTGCAGGATTAAGTGGAACCTTTAGTAATTTATTGATTCCCCTTCAAGTTGGAGCGCGAGACATGGCTTCGCCATTTTTGAATATGCTCTCATACTGGTTTTTCTTTTTGTCCTCTGTGGTCATGTTTTATAGTTTGTTTATTAGTACCGGCCCCTTTTCGGGAGGATGGACTGCGTATCCGCCTTTAAGTGCATTGCCACAAGCATCAATTGGAAGTGGCGCAGGTATGACGCTTTGGACTGTTTCACTTGTATTGTTTGTCGTGTCTGTTTTATTAGGTGGGATGAATTATATTACCACTGTTTTAAATCTTCGAACAAAAGGAATGAGCCTTTGGAGAATGCCTTTGACAATCTGGGCATTTTTAGTAACGGCTATTCTTGCATTACTTTCTTTCCCAGTTCTTGCTTCCGGTTTCTTCCTGTTGCTTTTTGACAGAGGACTGGGCACTAGTTTTTATTTATCCGATATATTCATTAATGGACAGGCCTTGGATAGAATTGGAGGTAGTCCCATTTTGTATCAACATATATTTTGGTTCTTAGGTCATCCTGAAGTTTACATCATAATTTTACCTGCCATGGGTATTGTTTCTGAAGTGCTATCTGTGCATGCAAGGAAGCCTATTTTTGGATACCGTGCAATGGTATATTCAATTTTAGCGATTGGATTTTTGTCATTTATTGTTTGGGCGCATCATATGTTTATGTCTGGTGTAAATCCATTCATATCAAATTTCTTTGTGGTATTCACATTGATTATTGCTGTTCCATCTGCGGTCAAAGTATTCAATTGGATAAGTACATTATATGGAGGGAACATTCGGCTGAATACCGCAATGATGTTTTGTATTGGATTTGTTTCCATGTTTATTTCAGGAGGGTTAACCGGTATTTTTCTTGGTAACTCTGCAATTGACATTCAACAACACGATACATATTTCGTGGTTGCACATTTTCATATTGTGATGGGAGTAGCTGCATTTTTCGGAATGTTTGCCGGGGTTTATAATTGGTTTCCAAAAATGTTTGGCCGGTTTATGAATGAAACTTTGGGTAAAATACATTTCTGGATTACCATGATAGGAGCATATGCCGTTTTTGGACCCATGCATTATTTAGGTATGGCAGGTGTTCCAAGAAGATATTATCGATTTGATAATTTTGATGCATTCAAAGATTTTGAAGACATGAATAAATTTATAACAATAGCTGCGATTATCACTTTTTTTGCGCAGATATTATTTGTGGTCAATTTTTTCTGGAGTATGTACAAAGGCAAAAAAATGACAGAGCAAAATCCATATGGTTCCAATTCTTTGGAATGGACAACTCCTATCGACACAGGTCATGGTAATTGGCCGGAAAAAATTCCTACTGTGCAAAGATGGGCTTATGATTATGGAAAAGACGGCAAAGAATTTATACAGCAACATATTCCTCTTGCGGAAGGCGAAGAACAAAGTAGCCATTAGAAGCTAAATAAATTATTATTCATCAAGAATTAAAAATTAGGATTCATTGAAGCAGGTTAAAAATTCAGCAATACAGTATTCATTGGTACACGATATTGGTGTATTGGTTAAGTTTAAACTTAGCTTGATGGTGGTGATTTCATCTGCATTGAGTTATATTATACTTGCAAAGGATCAATTTCAACTTCCCGTTTTCACATTACTCTGTTCAGGAGGATTGTTAATTACATTTGCTGCAAATGCATTGAATCAATGTCTCGAGCGTGACTATGATAAGTTGATGACTAGAACTGCTTTGCGCCCGGTTGCGGATGGACGGATGACCGTATCCTTTTCTGTTTTGATTTCTGGTATTTTATGTACAATAGGTGTAATTCTGCTTGCCATGATTAATCCTGGTGCTGCATTACTTGGAATGCTCTCTTTCATTTCATATGCATTTATTTATACTCCTTTAAAAAGATATTCACCCATTGCCATTCCTGTCGGTGCCATTCCTGGTGCATTGCCAACTCTTATTGCAGGTGTCGCCGTTTCTCAGGGATTATCTTTAGAGGCTCTTTGTTTGTTTG
>JAYVIT010000456.1:0-2731 GCA_043769965.1 Saprospiraceae bacterium | reverse complement strand
ACAAGTATCGGCGGATTGCTGCTGAATGCATTGAAAAAACTAAAAGGTGCAAGATTGGTTCTGCCGTGTGCGTCAATCGAACTCACAAATGCAATTGGTCGTGGTGCAACTGATCCTAACAAGTATTGATGTAAATCCCCAGTTGGTATAGTGCCGGGTATGATGATTCTTTTCATGCTCAAATTTAGAGTAATATTGCACTCAATTTTTACAAATGATCCGTAAGTATTTAGGTCCCGTTTTAGCTGTCCTTATCCTGGGATATATTATTTATTATTTCTTTTTCAAAACGATGCTGGTGCTTGGACAGCCGGCACCTTATTTTGAAGCTACAGACATGAATGGTCAGCAAATCGATCTCAATCATTTCAAAGGGAAATACCTGTTGATTGAATTCTGGGGATCCTGGTGTGGGCCTTGCCGTAAAGAAAATCCGATACTCGTAATGATGTATGAAAAGTATAAGAATAAACCCTATAAAAGCGCTTCTGGTATTGAATTCTTAAGCATTGCCCTCGAATCCAAAAAAGAAGATGCCTTGGATGCAATAAAACGGGATGGACTTATCTGGCCTAATCACATCATAGAAGAAAATCAAATGAAAAGCCAGATCGCAAAACTCTATGGTGTCACATCTATCCCTATGAAATTCTTGATTGGACCAGATCATATAATTATGATGGCAAACCCGTCAATTCAGGAATTAGATGATTTTTTGGCCTATCAGGTTCTAAAAAACTGACATTTTGGCCAGAATTCTTGTATGGCAGTATAATTGACTATGCAATTCTCATTTAACGGAATATTTTTATGATGACAGAAGAGCAGAAAATAGAGATACAGGATATGGATTCTAATGAATCCGAAACTCTTGATCAAACTACCAATATGGAGACACAAGAAAAGCAAGATGGTACCCAGGCTTCAGAGTTAGATGAATTTAAAAAAGAAGTAGCTGAACAAAAAGACAAATACCTACGCCTGATAGCAGAATTTGATAACTATAAAAAAAGAACAATCAAAGAGCGCATCGAATTGATTCGAAATGCATCCGAAGAATTGATTCAGGAATTGATTATTGTTCTTGATGATTTTGATCGTGCAAAAAGAATTTCAGAAGATCAACAAAATGAACAAATCTTTCCGGAAGGTATGCGACTTGTTTATCATAAACTATTAAGTTTGCTTCAATCAAAAGGATTGGAAGCTATGGTTACAGAAGGTAAAACTTTTGATCCGCAATTTCATGAAGCGATTACTGAAATTGAATCTCCCAATCCTGAAATGAAAGGAAAGATATTTGACACCATCGAAAAAGGATATTTACTAAATCACAAAATTATTCGGTTTGCTAAAGTGGTGGTAGCGAAATAAGTGAAAAGTGTCGAATCCCTCTAGCGGGAGGAGATCCCGCAGAAGTGCGGGAAAAAGTGAAAAGTGAAGAGTTAGGAATTGGGATTGAGAAAGCAGTTATCGATTCCCAATAAAATTTATAGTTCAAAAAATAAATACTGCAAGCTTATTATTCAAGATGACTAAAAGAGATTTTTACGAAATATTAGGAGTGAGTAAGTCAAGTGATGCGGATGCAATTAAAAAGGCGTATCGCAAAGTTGCTATGCAGTATCATCCAGACCGTAATCCTGGTGATAAAGCATCAGAAGATAAATTTAAAGAAGCTGCGGAAGCATATGAAGTATTAAGTGATGTGGACAAAAAAGCGAGGTATGACCGATATGGACATGCAGGTGTAGATCCCAATGCAGGATTTGGTGGAGGTAGAGGTGGGGATGGAATGACCATGGAAGATATTTTCAGCCATTTCGGTGATGTATTTGGAGATTCCGGTTCACCGTTTGAATCTTTTTTCGGACGAAGTGGAGGAAGATCTCAGGGAGGCGCAAAAGGAAGTAATCTGCGTATCAAAGTGAGTATGACATTAGAAGAAATTGCCAGTGGAATCACTAAAAAAATAAAAGTAAAAAAACAAATTTCCTGCAAAACCTGTCACGGTTCGGGTGCTAAAGATGCAAAGTCAGTAAAAACATGTACTACTTGTAATGGACAGGGTTATGTAAGACAAGTTCGATCAACATTTCTGGGACAAATGCAAACGACGACAGCTTGTCCCACTTGTAATGGAACAGGACAAATGATATCAGCTAATTGTCAATCGTGCAGAGGTACTGGGATGGAAACAGGAGAAGAAACCATAGAAATTCAAATTCCGGCAGGGGTTGAAGATGGTATGCAATTATCCATGCGTGGCAAAGGAAATGCAGGAAGTCATGGAGGACCTGCTGGAGATTTATTAATCAGCATCGAACAAAAACCGCACGAACATTTTAGCAGAGATGGAATAAATATTCATTACGATTTGTATTTAAATTTTGCTGATGCAGCATTGGGTTGTCAAATGGAAGTGCCAACTTTACAAAGCGCTGCAAAAATAAAAGTACCTGCAGGAACTCAATCAGGAAAAATCTTTAGGTTAAAAGATCTTGGATTGCCATCCGTACAATCTTATGAAAAAGGAGATCAACTCATACACATCAATATCTGGACTCCAAAAAATCTTACATCGGAAGAAAAAACTATACTCGAGAAAATGCGCAGTATGAACAACTTCCAGCCACATCCCGGAAAAGAAGAAAAAGGTTTTTTTGAAAGGATGAAAGAATATTTTAGTTAGACTCAACAATTAGATGAGATCCTTTAACATTTCCAGCTT
>JAYVIT010000455.1:0-7138 GCA_043769965.1 Saprospiraceae bacterium | reverse complement strand
TCAAAATCAATACTTTTGAATTGAGCAATGGCCTGCATTACTTAAGTATAACTTGCAAGTCGGACGTAAAAAAAATAGGATTTACTATAAATCAATAATTCATGCATCAAGGGAGCCTTTCCATTCAATATCAAATTTATCAAAAGGGATATGAGCTCCAGGATTTGCAGTTAAAACTTCTGCTATCGGCTGAAGATGCTGCTTCTCTTGCTTATGCACCCTATTCAAAATTTTTAGTCGGTGCATCTATCCAACTAGCAGATGGCAATATAATAGCTGGTTGCAACCAAGAGAATGCATCCTATCCATGTGGAATTTGTGCAGAACGTGCTGTATTATTTTCATATGGATGTCTTAAACAGAAGTACAAAATCACCAGAATGGCTATTGCTGTTTTAAATAATCATGACATCAACCAAATTCCTCCTGCTCCTTGTGGATTATGCAGACAGGTGATGTCTGAATTTGAAATGCTTAACCAAAACCAAATTGAATTGATATTGGGTCACCGGGATAAAGTCACTTATGTATTTTCTTCTTTGCAAACTTTATTGCCATTTCATTTTCATAGCGGCTTTCTGGTATAGTTTAATTTCTATAAATTATTTACCATAGCAAACCGAATAGCATTATTTAAATCCTCTATGGTGTCAATCCCATTTGCATGTTGACTTACATTGCCAATTTGAATGCGATAACCATTTTCTAACCATCTTAGCTGTTCGAGACATTCTATTTGTTCTAAAGAAGAAGGTGGTAATTTTGTGATTTCTAAAAGAGTCCCTCTTTTAAATCCATAAATGCCAATATGCCTTTTCCATTGAAACTGCATATTTAATTGTTGATCTCTTAAAAATGGTATAGTTGCTCTACTAAAGTATAATGCATGTCCTTCATTATCGACTACAAGTTTTACAAAATTTGGATTATCGATTGAGTCTATTCCAGTTTGATTAATAGCCAAGGTTGCAATCTCACAATTTTTTTCAATCATGAGATCAACCAAAAAATCAATATTCCCAGGATCTATAAAGGGTTCATCACCTTGAATATTTATGATTCTTGAGTATTCAGGAAAAGTTTCCGCTAATTCAGCAATGCGATCAGTTCCGCTGGTATGCTCTCTTTTGCTAAGAATGGCGTTCGCTCCAAAGCTTGTAGCGTGGTTTAGAATAGTGCTATGATCCGTTGCAATGATTACCTGGTTAAGTGATTTTGCTTTCAGACTTTGCTCATAGACCCTTTGCAATACTGATTTTCCTCGGATCTCCATCAGCAACTTTCCATATAATCTGCTAGAAGCCAATCTTGCAGGTATTACACCCAAAACCTTAAATTCTTTCATTATTTAAAGATATATTATAATAATTATTAATATATTTGTATCTATAATTAAATGACTTATGAAATTTAAGTACCTAATTTACAGCGCTTTAATTCCGCTATTGAACTCGTCAAGTGCACAACTAATTGAAGCTCCATTTTCTCAGAATAACTTTTTATTAGAATCAGATTCATCCAATCAACTTTATTTCAATTACAAAGTAAATAAAAAGCAGACGCTCTATCATATCTCAAAGTCTTTTCAGGTAAAACTTGATTCAATAATTCATTTTAACAAGGAACTAAAATCAGTCGGATTACGAGAAAATGATCTACTGAAAATTCCAATTAATAAAAACCAAATCAGATTTGATGAATCTAAACAGATAGACTCCACTATTGGATTGTACTATAAAGTAAGGAGCGGTGAAAATTTATATCAATTAAGTAAAAGAAAATTTGAAATTGATATGAAGAAGTTGATGCAGCTCAATAAACTCAATAATACTATTGTTCGGGAAGGTACCGTTTTATTTTTAGGATTTATTCCATTAAATAATTTGAAGCAAACTGCTGATGTTTCCGGAAATCAATACATTTCTGCAGAACCGGAAGAAGAACCTGAGGAATCTAAATTATTTACGAATGAAGTTAGAGGTGTTGCAATTACGGAATATGATGAATTAGGATCCGGAAGATTATTTGCTTTACATAATAAAGCCGCAATGGACTCACAGGTTGAAATCGAAAATCCTGTGTTACATCGCAAAGTATATGCTAAAGTAATCGGACGAATTCCACCTATCTATGAGCGTGATGTTCAAATAATTGTCTCCGCTGAAACTGCACGATTATTAGGAGCTGTTGATAAAAGATTTTTTGTGAGTATTAAATACAGATAAGAATTAAATTAGCTTTGCAAAAATTTATAAATGAAGTATTATCAGAATATACTTGAAACCATCGGAAATACTCCTTTGATAAAACTAAATAAAGTGGTAGCTGATATCGATGCCTTAGTATTGGCAAAGGTAGAAACTTTTAATCCAGGGCACTCTATCAAAGACCGCATGGCAGTTAAAATGATTGAGGATGCGGAAAAATCCGGTAAAATAAAACCTGGGGGCACCATCATCGAATGTACGAGTGGAAATACAGGTATGGGACTAGCCATAGTTTCTTGCGTAAAAAACTACAAATGCATTTTTACCACTTCGGACAAACAATCCAAAGAAAAAATTGATATGCTAAAAGCTCTGGGAGCTGAAGTTATAGTCTGCCCAACAAATGTTAATCCAGACGATCCCAGATCTTATTACTCGGTAGCAGAAAAGTTAAGTAAAGAAATTCCAAATTCATTTTGGTGCAATCAATATGACAATCCTTCAAATACTGTTGCACATTATGAAACCACAGGTCCGGAAATCTGGAACCAAACTGATGGTAAAATTACTCATCTTGTTGTTGGTGTAGGAACAGGAGGAACAATTTCAGGCGTTGCCAAATTTATTAAAGAAAAAAATCCTAACATTAAAGTATGGGGCATTGATACATATGGTTCGGTTTTCAAAAAATACAAGGAAACCGGCATCTTCGATGAAAAAGAAATTTATCCTTACATCACAGAGGGAATTGGCGAAGATATCTTACCCAAAAATGTAAACTTCGATCTCATTGATCATTTTGAAAAAGTATCTGATAAAGACGGCGCTTTGGCTGCTAGGCGACTTGCACGAGAAGAAGGCATCTTGTTAGGCTATTCTGCCGGATCAGCCTTAGCAGGTTTGTTGCAATTGAAAGATCAATTAAAAAAGGAAGATATTGTTGTTTTGATTTTTCATGACCATGGTAGTCGGTATATAGGAAAAATTTATAATGATGAATGGATGAGGCAAAGAGGTTTTCTTCAAACTGAACTTTTAGTTTCTGACTTGATTAAAGCCAAAACTGATAAAACATTCTATTCAGTTTCTGCGGATGAAAGTATACGAAATGTACTTAGCATGATGAAAACGCATGACATTTCACAGTTACCATTAATGGACAATGATCAGATTATTGGCACTGTTTCTGAAAATATGGTTTTAAATTTTATCATTGAAAATCCGTTATACAATCCAGAAAAAACGGCACGGTCAATTATGTCAGAGCCTATGCCGATGGTATCTCTAGAAACACCTCTAAGTACATTAAATAAATATTTCTCGGAAAAAATACCTGGGGTGATCACTAAGGATCCAGTCGGTAATTTTCATGTAATTACCAAATATGATATTATTCGAGCGCTGTAATTCTTTTCGCCAAGGCAAAAGAATGAGTATATGAATTCAATTCATCATTGAATATACCTTTTGAATCATAAGTATCTATTCTAACATTTCCTGAAGCATGAAGGATATATTTATTGTCTACTGCAATACCTACATGTATAATTTTGTTTTCTGCATTGCTATAGAATAGTAAATCTCCTATCGCTACTTGCGTTAAAAAAATGTCATCTCCTATCTTAGCTTGCATATGCGCATCTCTAGGTATAGAAATATTCTGAAGTCTATAAAACAGTTGTGTGAGTCCAGAGCAATCAATTCCAAACCCCGTTCTCCCTCCCCACAAATATGGAGATCCAAGTAGTTGTGCCTTGACCAAATGCATTGCCTCCTCAACATCACATTTTAAAATACAACTACCAATGAGCAATTCTTTTTCAGAAGCCGAATAAAAAGAACCAAATGGAATGCGAATGCTCTTATTCTGATGAATAATTTCAGCACTAAAACTAGAAATGATTTTACTTGGCTTCTCATTTGCAACGGCATTAAAATAAAATATTTTATTTTCAATCCAGGCTATATAATGATCATGTTCTGTACAAACAAAAGCCCAATCACGATACTCTTCAATAATATCAAAAGTTTCCCCAAATAAAATTTGACTTACCAATTCTGATTTATGAGATGCTTCCTTCCTCATAGCCAACATAGGAATTGCCAAATTCAATTTCATCCTGTAAATGTAATCATATTACAAATTAATTCTATCTTGCAACCGAAAAGTTTAGAAACATGTTTAAATATATCTGGAATGTAGTTTTTTGTATAATCAGCTTCAGTACACTTTGTGCTCAGGATGTTAGTTTTTCGCAATTCAATGCTATCGCGTCATATTACAACCCTGCATTTACTGCTGCTTTTGACGGCAACTTCCGGGTTAGTGCGATCAATCGAAGTCAATGGTTGGGATTTCAAGATCGGCCATTAAGTAGTTTTTGTATCGCCGGTGATATCAAATTTGATTTAAAATTTCAAGATTACAAGGGTGACTATTTTGGTGCAGGAGTGTATTTTATAACGGATAGGACTCAACAATTTGATTGGAACAGCAATGAAATCGCATTATTAATTTCTTATCACAAACTTTTAGAAAAAACCAGTAGAAATTATTTGTCAGTTGGTTTTGGAATTGGCATAACTCAACGATCAGTTAATTATGACAATATCTATTTTGAAGATCAGTTTGATGGGATTAATAAATACAATGGTCAATCCCAGGAATTATTACCACCCAATATTTATACCAGGCCGGAAATTAAATTTGGCGTGCAACATAATACCGCAATCGGAAGTAAATGGAGGATCCAATCCGGATTAGCATTGCATTATATAGTTATACCAGATCTTTCATTTTACAAGGATTATGACAACACTGATTACACAGGATCAAGAAGCATTAAAGCAGCAAATAAATTAACAGCAATACTCAATTTAATTTATCATTCCAGTTCATCATTAGATATTTATCCTAAATTATTACTTTCCGTTCAAAATCCGCATCAACTTCTAAATGCTGGAATCTCTATAAGAAAATCTTTTTATACATTAAATCAGACTGCATTTCATATGGGCGTTAGCACCAGAGTTGTTCGAAATCTCAATTCATACATTCCAGCGGATCTTGGCCTAAGTGTTGGATTTGAAATTAAGAATTTTTTAATTGGCATGCATTATGATATCGGAATAAAAGATGCCGTTAAGTACAGTTCGCCAACGAATTCATTTGAAATTAGCTTATCGCTGATTGGCAATTATGATAATGAAGGCTTTATTTGCCCGACTTTTTAATGGAATCCTTATAATGGATGATATCCAATTATTTCAAGACCATACCCTTGTAAGGCTATTGTTTTACGAGGATTATTTGAAATGATTTTCATTTTATGCACTCCCAAATCATGCAATATTTGAGCACCAATTCCAATTTCCCTTTGTATTTGTTCAGTTTGACTTGATTCCTTTTGAATACTGTCTTCAATTTTTAGAAATGGATTGAGACTCCTGCTGTTTTGAGTCAATATTAATAGTATACCACAATCTGAATTTTTGATAATTTCAATTGATTTCGAAAGTATGGAATTTCCATCATTTACAATAATATCCATTAGTTCTGAAAAGGTATCTGCATGTTGAACTCGCACAAAAGCTACCTCAGATGAACTCATTTCGCCTTTAACAAAAGCTACATGCAAGTCACCGTTATTGATTTGACGATATTGGATAAGCTTAAAGTCAATTCCGTAAATACTTTTGATGATCGTTTTTTCAATAATCACCAGACGTTCACTTCTAAGCCTGTATTCGATAAGATCATTAATACTTATCATCTTCAAACCAAATTTTTCTGCCTTTACCAACAACTGTGGTAATCTCGACATGGTGCCATCCTCATTCAATATTTCAACAAGAGCTCCTGCCGGTGTCATTCCTGCCAGCTTGGCAAGATCAACGACAGCCTCAGTATGACCGGTTCTTTGTAATACTCCACCCGATTTCGCCCGCAATGGAAAAATATGACCTGGCCTTGCAAAATCAGAAGCAACAAAATTTTTATTGGCTAATGCTTTAATTGTGAGAGCCCGGTCAAATGTTGAAATCCCTGTAGAGCACCCATGACCTATAAGGTCAACGGAAACGGTAAATGCAGTTTCATGAAGGGAAGTATTATTTCGTACCATTAAAGGAAGACTTAATTCATCTGCCCGATATTCATCAAGCGGCGCACAAATCAAACCCTTGCCTTCTGTGATCATAAAGTTGACAATTTCCGGAGTAATTGTTTCCGCGGCACAAATAAAATCACCTTCATTTTCACGATCTTCATTATCTACCACGATAATAATTTTACCCAGGCGAAAATCCTGTATGGCTTCTTCTATTGTATTAAATTTAATCATTTATACTTAAGTTCTTTTTGGAGGTTCCCAGGAACTATTCCGGATTCCTTTTACATATTTGATAAACCCAATTAACAGTGCAATGTTCATTGAAATAAAATACCGGATACCCCTAAGTATTTTTATATTGATCCCCACTTTACTGAGTAGATAATCGATAAAAGGAAGTACAATAATAATAATCGTAAAAATCAATAGATAAAAAGAATATTGTATTGGATTCATAATTGCAAGACCAATCATTGCGGTGCCCATCAGAATGATCAAAAATGGTCCAATCCACCTCAATACTTTATGAGAAAAAAAAGCATATGCAATAACAACTGGTTTTTTAAAGAGCATTTTATAAAAGTAAGCCAAATTTTGAAAGTTACCAGCCGAGATTCTTGCTTTTCTTTTAAATTCTTCTTTCAGTTGATCAGGCATTCCTTCGTAACAAATAGCGTTCAAGTCATTTAAGCAATGGCCACCTCTTTTTAACGCACTCATTGAGATAAAAAAATCATCCACTAAAAAACGCGGAGGCACTTTCTCGAGAAAACTGGATCGAAGAGCAAAACAACCACCAAAAGCACCCATCATAGCTCC
>JAYVIT010000454.1:0-4635 GCA_043769965.1 Saprospiraceae bacterium | reverse complement strand
ATCATTATTTTGATAATAAGTAATATAAAAAGCGAATCCCGATAGGACTACTAAACCTACCGGGATTCTGGATAAACACTTACAATATGTAAGAAAAACTACTGAGACAAATGTATAATAGTTTGTAATTTTTATTTAATCAAGATTCATTTATTCTTAGAAATCGACCGACCCAAAACCTCGTAACTACATGACTACCAGACGTAATTTTATCAAAACAAGTGCTTTTGCTTCGGCCGCGCTTTTGGTTAATAAGGCAACTGCAAAGGAAACAGCGATTTACACAAATACTAAGGCAGATCTTGTAAGTCCAATTGTTCTATCTACATGGAATTTTGGATTAAAAGCGAATGAAGCGGCCTGGAAAGTACTAAGTACATTCGGAAGAGCGCTTGATGCAGTAGAAGCAGGAGTGAAAATTCCAGAAGGAGATCCAACTGAGAGAAGTGTTGGTTATGGCGGTCGCCCAGATAGAGATGGAAGAGTTACTTTAGATGCTTGTATTATGGACGAACAAGCTAACATCGGCTCCGTAGCATGTTTGGAGCATATCAAACATCCAATATCCGTTGCAAGAGCAGTGATGGAAAAAACACCCCATGTGATGTTGGTTGGTGATGGTGCTTTGCAATTTGCTTTGTCGCAAGGATTCAAAAAAGAAAATTTATTGGTAGAAGAATCTGAAAAAGAATGGAAAGAGTGGTTGAAGAAAAGTGATTACAAACCAATTGTAAATATTGAGAATCACGATACCATTGGAATGATTGCTCTGGATGCAAATGGTGATTTATCGGGAGCATGCACAACAAGTGGAATGGCTTTTAAAATGCACGGAAGAGTTGGAGACTCTCCAATTATTGGAGCAGGATTGTATGTGGATAATGAAATTGGAGCAGCAACAGCAACTGGTCATGGCGAAGAAGTGATTCGTATTGCAGGTTGTCATTTGGTGGTCGAATTAATGCGTCAAGGAAAATCTCCTGAAGATGCTTGCAAGGAAGCGGTGAGCAGAGTAGTTAAATTGACTGCAAATCGAAAAAAGAATTTGAAAGACATACAAGTTGGTTTTATTGCTTTGAATAAAAAAGGAGAATATGGTTCGTATTGTGTGCAAAGCGGATTCAATTATGCGGTGTATGATGCGAAAGGAAATAATTTGATTAATGCAGATTCGCATTTGAAGTAGTTTAATTAATTCAAGAAGTTGAATAGGACAATTCCCCCTCGGAGAAGGAGGCTAGGGGGATTGATTTAGTAGTATAGAAAAATGTCAATTAGGACAATTCCCCCTTGGAGAAGGGGGCTAGGGGGATTGATGTTGATAAGCACAATTATTAAGTAAGATGAGTTATAATAAGGAACTAAAATCATTCTCTCGAGAAAATAGAAACAATTCTACTTTCGGAGAGATATTATTATGGAAGAATTTGTTAAGCAGGAAACAGACGGGTTATCAATTCAATCGTCAATATCCAATTGAAAATTTTATTGTTGATTTTATTTCAAGAAATCTAAGATTAGTTATTGAAGTCGATGGCTATTCTCACCAGTTTAAGTATACTGAAGATTTAGAAAGAGACAAAAGATTAAACGAATTAGGTTATACAGTTATTAGATTTACTGAATATAACGTAAAATATGATTTTGAAAATGTAAGAAGAGCATTGAATATTTATATAGAGGAATTTGTAGAAACGGAGTCAATCCCCCTAGCCCCCTTCTCCAAGGGGGAATAAAAAAATGAAACCAAAACTCGAAATAGCTTGCTTTAATTTAGAATCTGCACTCATTGCTCAACAAGGCGGTGCGGATAGAATAGAACTTTGCGATGATTTTTCTTGCGGAGGAATTACTCCTAATTATGGTACGTTTGAAACAGCAAGAAAATTAATTAAGATTGATTTGTTTGTGATGATACGTCCTCGCGGAGGAAATTTTATTTATTCAAATGATGAGTTTGAGCAAATGAAACAAGATATTCTGCATTTTAAGAAAATGAATGCAAATGGATTTGTATTTGGAGTATTAAATGAAGATGGAAGTATTAACATAAATAAAAACAAAGAATTAGTTGAATTAGCAAAACCATTACCATGTAGTTTTCACAGGGCATTTGATATTTCTAATGAGTTAAATAAAAATTTAGAAGATGTGATTGATTGTGGGTTTAAAACAATACTTACATCTGGACAAACAAAGTCTGCAGTCGAAGGAATAGTACAATTAAGTGAATTAGTAAGCTTGTCAAAAGGTAGAATTGTCATTATGCCTGGTGGTGGAGTTCGTTCTTCAAACCTTGAATTATTAAAATCGAAAGTCGAAACATCTTATTATCATTCTTCTGCTATTGCCTGTCTGCCGGACAGGCAGGTAAAAAATGATATTGCAGATTTGGAAGAAGTAAAACTGCTTAAAGAAAAACTATCGTGAAGTATTACTTCCTAAAATATATTTTGTTGTTCTTGTTTCCTATTGCGATGAACGGGAATGTCTTTGAAAAGAGCCTGAGTGACAATAGTTGGAAGTTCAGAAAGAAGAACGATGAAAAATGGCTTAAAGCTACTATTCCTGGAACAGTACACACAGACTTACTCGCGAATAAAAAAATTCCAGATCCATTTTATGGTAACAATGAAAAACAATTGCAGTGGATAGAAAATGAAGATTGGGAATACAAAACGGTTTTTTCTATTTCATACATTGAGTTTTATCAATCGCATATCGAATTGCAATTTGATGGATTGGATACTTATGCAAAAGTATTTGTGAATGATAGTTTAGTTCTTGTCGCAGATAATATGTTCCGGAGCTGGAAGGTAGATGTGAAAAAATATGTTCATAAAGGAAAAAACAAACTAAATATTGTTTTTGAATCAGCAGTTAAAAGAGGGAAAGAAGAAGCAAAAAAATTGTCTTATACTTTGCCTGGTGATGAAAAAGTATTTACGCGAAAAGCGCAATATCAATATGGTTGGGACTGGGGTCCGCGTTTTGTGACTTGTGGAATTTGGAAAGATGTGAAGTTGGTGTTTTGGAGTAATATGAAAATTAATTCAGTACAATCTGAGCAAGTTTTTCTCTCAGATTCTTTTGCGAAATTGAAATTTCATATTGAAATCATGAGCGATACTACTGCAGAATTTATTTCTTTTATGTATCAAAACAATTTTAGAGCAAAAGAATTTGATGATAATCGAGCTGGAACTTATGTCAAATTAAAAAAAGGATTAAATACTTTTGTTATTGAACATCAAATAGCAAAGCCTAAATTGTGGTGGACGAATGGTTTAGGAGAACATCCAATGTATGAATTTAGTATTCATATCAGTGATATGGATACCACTAATTATGTTGCTGGTGGTCCAACGGATTTTCAACCACGGCCATATAATATACAAATATATGATTCGGAAAATGTAGAAATCGGTCTCCGCACCATTGAATTGATTCAAGACAAGGATAGTATTGGCAAAAGTTTTTATTTTAAATTAAATGGCGTTCCCGTTTTTATGAAGGGCGCCAATTATATTCCTCCAGATAATTTTTTACATCGTGTAAGAAAAGAGCAATATCAAACAATAGTCAAAAATGTTGTTGATGCAAATATGAACATGCTTAGAGTATGGGGTGGTGGCGTTTATGCAGATGATGCTTTTTACGAAGCTTGTGATAAAAATGGAATTTTAGTTTGGCAGGATTTCATGTTTGCCTGTGCAATGTATCCCGGTGATGATCATTTTATAGAAAATGTTGCAGAAGAAATCATTGGTCAAGTTGAACGGTTACGAAATCATCCTTGCATTGCATTGTGGTGTGGAAACAATGAAGTAGATGAAGGCTGGAAAAATTGGGGATGGCAAAAACAATACAAGTATTCAGAACAAGATTCCACAGCCATTGCACAAAATAACTTTGTTTTGTTTGATCATTTTATCAAAGACATAGTAAATATTCACGATGGAAGTAGAGCTTATTGGCCTTCATCTCCAAGTATTGGCTGGGGGCATAAAGAAAGTTTACAAGAAGGCGATTCACATTATTGGGGCGTTTGGTGGGGAATGGAACCGTTTGAGAATTATGAAAAAAAGGTTGGACGATTTGTAAGTGAATATGGATTTCAGGGAATGCCAAACTTGAATACAATGGATAGTTACGGTGCATTTAAGGAAAAACAAAAGGATGGCCACTATAATGATGACTATTTTTCAGAGATGTATTTAATTAAAATGAATCTTGAAAGATTTGATAATCATCAGAAGCATCCTACAGGATATCGAACTATAAATCAATACATGAAACGTGATTATAAAGTACCCACTCAGCTTGGAGATTATATATACGTTTCTCAATTGCTTCAAGCAAAAGGAATGAAAACAGCCATTGAAGCACACCGCAGAGCAAAACCATATTGCATGGGAACCTTGTATTGGCAGTTGAATGATTGTTGGCCTGTGACTTCCTGGAGTACGGTTGATTATAATAATGATTGGAAAGCATCTCATTATCAAGTTAAGCGTTCTTATGAAACTGTAATTATTTCTGTTGCGGAGGAAAATGAGAAATTAAAAATTTATATTGTTAATGATGGATTGGATTCCCTTCTTCAGGAACTAGCAATTTCATTAATAGATTTTA
>JAYVIT010000453.1:0-2445 GCA_043769965.1 Saprospiraceae bacterium | reverse complement strand
GCAACGCAAATATTTATCGGAAGAGGCTATACTGATTTGCATCAATTTCCGGAAGCCATTTCGTATTTCAAAAAAGCTCTAATTCTCACCGAAAAAATTGACAGTAAATTTGACATGGCTGATGCACTCAAATTCTTATCGAACTCGGAAGCCAAATTGGGTAACTACAAGGACGCTTTGACCCATTATCAATCGCATGTTAATATAATGGACAGCATTTTCAGTGCAAAAAAATGTACAGCAGATGGCAAAATTGAAAGAAGAATATGAATCAGATAAAAAAGATAAAGAAATCGAAATATTGAACAAGGAAAAAGGTATTCATGCATTGCAACTAAAGCAGCATATCATGGAGAGAAATTATTTTATCATTAGTCTGGCATTAGTCCTCATCCTTACCTTTTTAGCTTATAAGTATTACAATAACAGGCAGGAAGTAAAACTGCTGACGATCCGCAACAAAATTGCCATTGACCTGCACGATGATGTTGGAAGTACGCTGAGCAGCATATCTATGTTTTCCCAGATGGCACAATCACAATCAAAAGAGCATATTCCGGCGCTTGAAACCATCGAAGAAAGTTCCCGGAAAATGCTGGAAGCCATGGCGGACATTGTGTGGAGCATCAAACCGGAGAATGACTTGTTTGAAAAAGTCATCATGCACATGCGCGAATTTGCTTACCAACTTTTAGGTACAAAGCAAATAGAATTCGAATTTGATGCCGATGAAGATATTATAAAAATCAATCTTCCTATGGAAACGAGAAAAAATCTTTATCTCATTTTTAAAGAAGCCACAAACAATATGGCAAAATATTCAAAAGCAAACAATGCTAAATTTGCTTTGAAAGGAGAAAACGACAAACTCACGATGGTCATTAGTGATGATGGAAAAGGATTTGATACAACCAAAGATTCTCGTGGAAACGGTTTGGTGAATATGAAACGAAGAGCCCTCGAGATAGGGGCAAAGTTATTGATAGATTCCACTCCGGGTACCGGCACGACTATAAGATTGGAATTAGCTGTTTAATGATGTGCAAATTCATAAACAAATCGGAATGACATGAACTTTAAAATGATATCGCTGAATATTGGGATAAAATGGTGGCTTATTTTTGCTTTAGGCGTCCTTGTTTCTCATGTAATTTTTGCACAGCCAAATCATAAAATTGATTCAATAAAACATCTGCTTACCACCGCAGAAGCTGATACAAATAAAGTAAAAATATTGAATGATTTGAGTTATCTGATTAACCAAACTTCAGATTACATCACTGCAAAGTCTTATTCTGACGATGCATTGACACTTGCCCATCAACTGAAGTTTAGATCCGGCGAAGCTCGTGCATACTAAATTGCAGGATTAATAAGTGAAAATCTTGGAGATTACGAAGCCACATTAAAAAATCACAATACCTGCCTTAGGATTAATGAAGAAATCGGAAATCAAATTGGAATTGCTAACGCATTAAATAATATCGGACTTGTTTACTGGCACAAAGGCCAATACTTTGATGCAATCAAAAGTTATTTTGCCGCACTAAAGATATTTGAAAAACTAGAGAACAAAATTGGAATGGCCAGCACCTATAACAATTTTGCGATAATATATGATTTACAAGATCATGATTCGGATGCACTGAAAAATTATGAAAACGCATTAAAAATTGCAGAAGAATTACATCATGCGTTTGGTATCGCAATTTGCAAGTCGAATATTGGAATCATAAATTTGGAACAAGGAGATTATGTCAGCGCATTGCAAAATCAAATGGCTGCACTTACAATATGGAAAAAAATAGGTGATAAAAGCGGCATGACGAATTCATATATCAATATTGGAAACGCACATTTCGGACTAAACGATCAGATACAAGCCTTAAATGATTATCAATTATCCCTGGAAA
Organism: Saprospiraceae bacterium; assembly: GCA_043769965.1. Classification (GTDB taxonomy): domain Bacteria; phylum Bacteroidota; class Bacteroidia; order Chitinophagales; family Saprospiraceae; genus Vicinibacter. The sequence goes on along the minus strand of JAYVIT010000453.1, from coordinate 532 downwards.
TTGCTTTAGAAATTGGGGCTAAACAAGATGCAGCTGCCGCTCAGCTGGCAGTTGGTAATACTTATGTCTATTTTAAAGAATACTCTAAAGCCGAACATCATTTGTTAGCTGGACTATTACTGGCAAAAGAAACAGGCGCCAAAGCTGAAATAAGAAAAGCCTATCATAGTCTGTCGAACATAAAGACGCAGTTGGGAAATACGGAAGAGGCTTTTTCTTATTATCGACTATACACAGAATACAAAGATAGCCTGCTCAATGAAACATCAAAGAAACAGGTTGCCGAGCTCAAGGAACAATACGAATCCGAAAAAAAGAATAAGGAAATCCTGATTCTGACCAATGAGAAACAATCATTAGAAACTGATAAACAACTCAATGCATTATTGTTAAAAACGAAGCAGGATTCTCTTTACATGGCACAATCTGAAAAAGAAAAGGTGAGACTTGAAAATGAAAAATTCCATACATTGAATCTCTTTAACCAACAACAACTCGAACTCTTAGGCAATGAAAAAAAACTCCAGCACCT
>JAYVIT010000452.1:0-2590 GCA_043769965.1 Saprospiraceae bacterium | reverse complement strand
TTCCGTTTAAAAAATCATTGTCCGGAAAAATTACAGATAACAAAACAGGTATGTCACTAGCAGGTGTTAACATCTATCTTCCGGATTTAAAAACCGGGGCAATTAGTCAGGAAGACGGTACATACAAAATTGAAAACCTTCCTTCTACGATAGTATTAGTGCAAGTTACATTTGTTGGTTATAAATTAATTGCAGAAAAAATTGATCTTTCATCAATATCTATGAAAGACTTTGCTTTGGAAGAATCTGTCAATGAACTCAATGAAGTTGTTGTCACCGGATTATCGAAAGCCGCAGAAAAAAACCGGACATCAACACCAATTTATACTATACCAACTATCCAATTGCTTCAACATGCTTCTTCAAATATTATTGATGCCCTTGCAAGTCAACCTGGATTTGATCAAATAACAACCGGATCAGGAATCTCCAAACCGGTGATCCGTGGCCTGGGTTACAACAGAGTTGTTATCATAAATGATGGCATTAGACAGGAGGGCCAGCAATGGGGAGATGAGCATGGAATCGAAATGGATGAATTTGCAATAAATAAAGTGGAGATCTTAAAAGGACCTGCAAGTTTATCGTTTGGTTCAGATGCAATGGCTGGTGTCATCAATATGATTTCAGCACCAACTTTACCCAACGGTAAAATTTCAGGAAACATCTTGACAAACTATCAATCCAATAATGGACTATTTGCTTATTCTGCAAACTTTGCAGGAAATCAAAACGGATTTATTTGGAATATACGCTACAGCAATAAATCTGCGCACTCGTATCAAAATAATTATGATGGCTTTATTTTAAACTCTGGTTTTAAAGAAAATACCATAAGTGGAATTGTAGGTTTAAATAAATTCTGGGGATATTCCCACCTTCATTTTAGCTCATATAATTTCACACCCGGAATTGTTGAAGGTGATCGTGACAGTGCTACCGGATTCTTTGTTAAACCAATTTTTCTGTCTGATACAACTGAAGATTCTGTGATCGCTTCAAGCAAAGATTTCAAATCATATACACCTTTAACTCCGTATCAAAAAATACATCACAACAAGCTTGTATTGAATAGTAGTTTTATCATTGGTAATGGAAGTTTGAAGTCAATAATAGGTTGGCAACAAAACAAAAGACAAGAATTTGGCAATATCCTGGATAAAAATAATTATGGACTATATTTTCTACTTAATACCATAAACTATGAATTGCGCTACATACTTCCTGAAATAAACAACTTTACGATTTCCTTCGGAGTAAACGGAATGAATCAAAAATCACAAAACAAAGGAACTGAATTTTTAGTACCCGAATATGATCTCTTTGACATAGGTGTGTTTGCAGTAGCAAAAAAAACATTTGGCAAATTAGATATCAGCGGTGGACTTCGCTTTGATTCGCGAACACAAAATGGAAAAGATTTATACCTCGATCCTGAGGGAAAAATAGTTACCACTCCGGATCTGAATTCTAACCATCTGTTCACTGCTTTTCAATCAAGCTTTAGTGGAATTTCAGGAAGTATAGGATCAACTTACCAATTTTCGGAACACGTTTTCACAAAAATAAATTTATCACGCGGATTTCGTGCACCCAATATAGGAGAGTTGGGAGCAAATGGTGTTCATGATGGAACTATCCGTTATGAAATCGGCAATCCAAATCTCAAGCCAGAAAATAGCTTGCAACTTGATTATGCACTGGGATTAAACCTGCAACATGTTACAGCGGAAGTCGATGTATTCAGCAATTCCATTGACAATTTTATTTTCTCACGCAAAATCGAAAGTGTTTTTGGAGGCGATTCATTAACTCAGGGTTATAGTACATTCCAATTTGTTTCGGGAAATGCAAACTTGTTTGGTGGAGAAATATCCATTGACATTCATCCGCATCCTCTCGATTGGTTGCATTTTGAAAATTCTATTTCATATGTACAATCTAAGCAAAATAATCAACCGGACTCAACTACGTTTTTACCGCTTACACCTGCTACTAAGTTTAGTTCGGAATTGCAAGCAAGTACTAAAACACTCGGCAGATGCCTTGCCAATGCATATATAGAAATCGGATTCGACCATTATTTTAAACAAAATCATTTTTATTCAGCATATGGCACGGAAACTGAAACACCCGGATACACATTATTTAATTTAGGAATGGGCACAGATGTGGTTTCGAAAAATAAAACCTTGTTTTCACTTTATCTAAGTGCAAACAATCTTTTCGATGTTGCATATCAAAGTCATTTGAGTCGATTGAAATACGCAGCGATAAATAATGCAACCGGCCGGTCTGGAGTGTATAACATGGGACGCAATCTTAGTTTCAAGTTGTTGGTACCGATTGGGAAGTAAGGAATGACAGCCGACCGCTGACGACCGATGATGAATACAATCAGAATTGTTTGAATTAATTTATCAAATGTTCATTCTCGATATAGACATAAATCTTCGGTGGTCGGTGGTCGGTGGTCGGTGGTCGGTGGTCGGTCTGCGGTCAGTTCAACAACGAGCTTGTCGAATCGTCGGCCGTCGGTGGTCATTGGTCGGCCGTCAATTCTAAATTATCTATCCTTGGAACTATTTAA
>JAYVIT010000451.1:0-4251 GCA_043769965.1 Saprospiraceae bacterium | reverse complement strand
TACAGGCTGTTTCCATCGATGGAATCTAAGCTAAGCAGAATTGGAGTAACCAAACTAATGTTGTGGGAAGAATATAAGTCACAATATGCAGATGGGGTGCAGTACTCTCAGTTTTGCGAACATTTCAGGAGATACCAACAGAGCCAAAATCTAAGCTATGTTTTTGATCACAAGGCAGGTGACAAACTTATGGTTGACTTTGCAGGTAAGAAGCTGCATATAGTGGATCCGGATAGTGGAGAAATGATAGATGTTGAATTTTTTGTTGCAATTTTACCTTGCAGCGGTTACACGTATGCACAAGCTAGTCCCAGTCAAAAATCACAAGATTTTTTAGCATGCTTACAGGGAGCTTTAAAATATTTAGGAGGAGTTCCACAAGCAATCGCTACAGATAATCTCAAGCCTGCTGTTAATCATGCCAGCAAATATGATCCGGAGCTAAATCATAGTATGGCGGATTTTGCTGAACACTACGATGTGGCCATATTGCCTACCAGAGTACGCAAACCAAAAGATAAAGCATTGGTAGAGTCAGCAGTGAATATTCTGTATACGCGGGTTTATGCACCTCTGCATGATAAAATATTTCACAGTCTTGCACAATTAAACGAAGCCATCAGGGGGCTGTTAGATAAACACAATGCAATGCTTTATCAACAAAAACCATTCAGTCGCAAACAACAGTTTGATAATATAGAAAAGCAACAATTAAAACCGCTGCCGGATAAGCCCTATGAATTAAAAAAATACCAACCGGCAAAAGTGCATCCCAATTGTCATGTACTGTTATCAGAAGACAAACACAATTATTCGGTTCCTTACAGATATGTTGGACAAAAGATTGAAATAGGCTATACCCATCAGACAGTAGAAATTTTTCATAAGTACGAACGAATCGCCATTCATCAGCGGGATCGGTCTTTAAATAAATATTCTACTAATGAAACACATCTTCATCCAAGACATCAATATTATCATCGGTGGAGTAAAGATTATTTTATAAAAGAAGGATTGAATATAGGACCTAACATCTGCCAATTTATGGAGCAATTATTTTTTCAGAGTAAGCATCCGGAACAAGCATTTAAAAGTTGCCAGGGAGTTTTGAATTTAACAATTAAACACGGCAATGACCTCCTGGATCAGGCAGCAGGTATTTGTTTGCAATTTGAATATGTGTCTTATCGCAAACTGGAGCATATGTTGTCATTAGATTTTCAAAATATCAAATGGCAAGATGAACAAAATGTACAATTGAATTTATTCCATGAAAACATCCGGGGAAAATCATATTACCAATAATCTTTAAAATAAAAAAAATGAACCATCAAAGTACTTTAGAAACCATGCGCTCCTTGCGCTTAACCGGAATGGCTGATCGATTTGAAGCAATCATCGAAATGCCTCAGCACCACCAACCGGATTCCACAATAATCCTGGCACAACTTGTAGAAGCTGAGTATTTGTATAGAAACCATCGCAAAACTCAGACTGCTGTAAAGAATGCCAAATTCAGATATCAGGCAAATCTCAATGATGTCATTTGCACGCCACAACGAAATTTTAATAAAGAAATATTAGCATCCTTTTCCGATTGCTCATTTATTGACAGAGGAGAAAATATCATCATCACAGGAGCCACAGGTTGTGGCAAAAGTTTTCTGGCTTCTGCAATTGGCTATCAAGCCTGTATGAAAAGTAAAAAGGTTGCTTATCTCGCTTTGCCTAAACTGCTTAGCAAACTTAAATCCGATAAAATAGATGGTGGATTCCGTAAAGAATTAGATCGCATAGAAAATAAAAATCTAATCATTTTAGATGATTGGGGTCTGACTCCTTTGGATTCTCATTCAAGATTAGCATTACTCCAGATAATGGAAGACCGACATAATAAATATTCAACAATTATTGCCTCTCAGCTTCCTGTATCCGCCTGGCATCAATATATAAATGAAAATACAATTGCAGATGCTATTTTGGATCGTATTATCCATCAAGCTCACAGGATAGAATTGGAAGGTGAATCTTTGCGTAAAATGTATAAATTAAATCAATAAATTTTATCTTTGAAGGTCATTCTTAAATCGTAATATCAAGTGGCTCACTTTGGACCGGAATCACTGGCTCACTTTTAACAGGAATTAGTGGTTCACTTTGGACCGGAATGAGTGGCTCAATTTGTCCGGAATACTAAGCAAACCAAAATTACAACAATTGAGTGGGTAGCAATTGCTGCCCACTTTTTAAAATTTTAGTCGGTTAGTAGTGATTTAAATTATAGATACAAATTCTCCGCAAGATATCCTAATGGCAATATTATTAATTGGAATGTAAGTCCAGAAACTGAATTGACCAACTTAAATAAATTGAATTTCTTCTTCTTTTCTAGCATTGGAACAAATTTCAATATTTTTAAAAACTGGACATTAAAAGTTGAACCAATTTTTACTTTTTCTATAACTTGCATAATCCAGACCATAGGTTACCACTAAATCCAGAGCATAGGTAACCACCAAATCCGGAGTAAAGGTAACTCCAACTTCAGGCAAAGAAAGTGTAGTGAAGGAATTACTATATTCCGCTGGAGTTAACATGGGTATCTATTTGAAGCTATAAAACAGCACAGTTACTAACATGGTATACACTCAGTCCCGCAAGAAAATTCACTGTCTCACTTTTGGCCTTTAATGTAAAATCATTTTCATTATCTTTGGCTTCCTACGGTTAGCAGGACTTCGTGTATACCAAATCCGTAGTTGCAGGCAATAGAATTTAAATGACATCGTATCAATCTAATTAAATTTAAAATTTAATTGTTGAGCAACAATCCTATTTAATAAAAATAAATTTGTAAACAATCATGAAAACAAACGTAATCATTTTCGCAATCGGATTATTGATCATGTCCGCTTGCAGTAAGGACAACAATGAATATCCAAGGACATTCAAGTTCCATAATTCGACTATCAAAGCTGAAAAAGGATTTGTAATTGGCGACAACGAAAGCTATACGGAAATCAGTTCGAGAGCGGGTCATCTCGACTCACTACGCAGCTTGCTGGCTGTAAATATTTACAGCTTTTTCAAAAGCCAAGGCGGTGGAGCATTTATCGAGTCGATTGACTTGCTTAGCAAAGACTCCATTCGCATCAATGTATGGTTTGGCGATACGATTCAGTCCGCAACATTGCCGGCATTACTGGATGATCCGAATGGCATACTGCTCGATCCTTTCTATTTAGATGGTGGCCTGATTAAATACAATAGCAATAGTGAGGAAATCAGTATATGCCAGGCTATTGGAATAGGTATCGTGAAACGCGGAGGTCATGTTTTTGTTCAAATCAATGGAAGTTTTTGTGACTCTAATGATGTCATTTATGAATTAGAAGATATCCTATTAACTGACGATTTTGTAAAAAATGATACCATAGGAATTTATATCACGGATGATATTTATAAGTAGAAAATGAGTGAAGAAACAAATCAACTCATAGTTCAAAATAACGCTTTCAATCAACACGACATAAAATCTGAATCGCTATGCAACAGAAATTTAATACTCCCGATGCATCAGGATAATTATTTCCGGTGATGACAAATTAATTTTTTAGTTTTGGCTTTCGACAGGTGGCGGGAATGCGTGTATACCAAATACATTAACTGCAAATCTATGGCGACACATCACATGAAACGATTATGACAAAACACATTATCACGATACTATCAATAACTGCTTTGATAATTCTTGGTGTGTATCTTCCATTCCTTCCGGGCAGGTATGACAGCTTAGTCGTGACCCTTTCATTCATGTTCCAGCTTTTCAGTTTCGTAGGTTTACTATTGGTTCCGGTTGAACTTTTTTGGTTGTGGTTTGAAATTGCAAAGCGAAAAACATCCACAGTGTCTAACAAGAAAACAAAACGCTTCCATATTGCAACTGTGCTGACATTGGGATTTATTACACTTGTAGTGTCACTTGGAGCATTAACTAATTATAATCTATCCTTCGGAATATTGTTTTTGATATTTTGCTTTTCCTTACTGACAAGAACATATTTAAAACTCAAAAGAGAAGGCATTTCAGACAGTTTAAAATTTAATCCGATCCCAATATATCTTATAACAATTCCGATAGTAGTTGCATTAGTTAGAGTCTGTCTTTAATGTCCAGCATTTTTTTTTGATTGCCCATTTTCTAAGCTGTTCCGCTTTCAATTTTATCCGGAAGCCGAGAAAATTTCTTGT
>JAYVIT010000450.1:0-3819 GCA_043769965.1 Saprospiraceae bacterium | reverse complement strand
AGACATCGCCCAGGCAGCCTGATTATTTTCAAGACTATTAAACATGGGCAACCATTCCTGGGGTCCAGCACTATTCATTAAAATATCATGTCGCCTCAGCTCTAAAATGGGTTGCAAGGGATTGATCAACACAGGACAGGCTTCTACACAGGCATTACAAGCAGTGCAGGCATAAATTTCTTCTTTGCTTATGTAGTCAAACAATGATTTTCCATCTGTGATTTCAATTGCAGTATTCTCCTCATTTTTAGAATACGAATTTGATTTAATGATTTCTTCGGCACGATCTCTTATGTCCATTACGATTTTGCGCGGACTTAATTTTTTACCGGTAAGATTCGCAGGACATACTGAAGTGCAACGTCCACATTCAGTACAAGAAAAAGCCTGAAGAATTGTAGTCCATGAAAAATCATTTACATCTTTTGCGCCGAAACTTTCCTGAGCGATTACATTTTCTTTGAGTTCTAATCCCAACATTTCGCGAACTTCATTTTCTATTGCAGGTATGTTAGACATTTGTCCTCTTGGATTGAGATCTGCATAATAACTATTTGGAAATGCAAGAAAAATATGAAGGTGTTTTGAATATGGTAAATAAACCAAAAATCCAAGAACGATCAAATAATGACTCCACCAGAATAAGCGTTCCGCGTAGATCGTCCAGTTCACCGGAATCGTTTGAAAGAAATGCTGTGTAGTATTTGCGGATATCCAGAAAGTACCTGCATTATGATAATCCGCAGGACTTACATTTTGCAAAACCTGATAGGCACCATTCATCATAAGAATGCTTATGACCAAAATAATTTCACCAATGAGAATGAGATTTGCATCAAGAAATGGCCAGCCTTTCAATTCTGCTTTTGTAAACCGGGGTAATCGCAACAAATTTCTCCTGGCTAAAAATATAATTGTCGCGATCAAAGCCAGGACTGATAATATTTCAATGAGATTAATTACAAATGGATACAGAGAGCCAATTTTTTCAGCAAACAACCTGTGTTTACCTAAGACACCATCAGCAAAAATTTCAATAGCTTCAATTTGAGTAAGGATAAAAGCAAGGTAGATAAATAAATGAAAAATTCCAGCAACGGGCCTGCTAAACATCTTTCTTTGACCCAGTGCAAATAGTAACATGTTTTTCCATCGTTGGCCTGAATTGGCAACTATTACATCCTGCTTCCCTAAATGAATGGCCCGATAAATTGCTTTATATCGCTTAAAAGCAAAAGAAAATGCAGCAAAACTGACCAATAAGAAAAACAAAACAGAAATGCTCATAAATTTAAAGGCTTCATTCAATAAAATTCAGGACTTTTGTGCTTCAATCAAGCTTAAAAGTATGATAATTTTAAATCACGAGCAAATAAAGCAAAAAATCAAACGCATGGCTATCGAAATTTATGAACGACATGCGGATGAGAAGCAAATCTATTTGGCCGGAATCAACTCCAAAGGATTTGAAATCGCCAGCTTATTGGAGCAAGAGATTAGGAATCTAAGCCCGTTATTATGCACGATTATACATCTTAAACTAGATCCTGCTTCCCCTGCAGAAAATCCTATAGAACTTGATATAGAAACTTCTAAATTAAAAAACAAAGTCATTATCATTACTGATGACGTTGCAAATACGGGCAGAACCCTTTTCTATTCATTTAAAGTGTTGATGGATATTTTGCCAAAAAGAATTGAAGTGGCAGTGCTTATTGAACGCAGTCATAAATGTTTTCCAGTTCAAGTGGATATTGTGGGATTGCAATTAGCAACAACTTTAAATGAGAACATCGAAGTTTTCATTCAGAATAAATCCGACTGGAAGGTTGAACTTAATTAGATATGAGATATTGCATTTGAATATCGAGACAATATTCAATTAGACTTTGTTGGCTGATTGAATGACATGAATGCTTTTCATACAGGTTTCATAACCCAATCGAAAAAGTTTTTGTGATTCTTTTAAATCATACTTTGAGAATGAAGATATTTCAGGAGATTCGATCATCAAATCGCAAAGTTTCATTTGTTCCTTCGAATTATTATTAACAGACAATTCCAAAACTCTCGCAAGGAGTTTAAAACTTGAATTTATTTCATCAACAGTGATGGCGTGCAATGGCATTAAACTTACACCAATAAGATAATCACATTCTTTTTTGATGATATGAGCTGGGAGATTCATTAAAATGCCACCATCCAGATAAACTTCATCATCAATTACAACTGGTTTAAATAATAATGGCACACTGCATGACGCGAGAACAGGTTTGATTATTTCTCCATGATCGAATATCCTCAATTTCCCCCGAGTAATATTTGTAGCAGTTATCTTTAGTGGAATTTTAAGATCAGAAAAGTTATCATGAGGAATGTGTTTTATTAAAACAAATTTGAGATAATCCAAACCAATTAGTCCGCGATCAGGTAATGATGGTTTTAGAAAATTGAACCAACGTGTACCTACAGCAAGAGAAAGAATAGCTTCTGGTTTAACTCCTGCTGCGTAAAGACTACCGATAAGTGCACCCGCACTGCAACCGGAGAGAATATTAATTTTTATTCCTGATTCGTCGAGGGCTTGAAGTACGCCCATATGGAAAGCCCCCCTGGCACCACCGCCGGAAAGACAAAGACCGATTCGCATACTTTTTATAACTTGATAAACTTCAAAACCCTGTTATGTTGTCCTAACAGTTTTAAATAATAAAATCCTGAAGACACATTTACATCAATGATATTTTTGTAGTTAAATTGGTCAACAATCCTTCCCTTAAAGTCAACTATTTGTATTGTATGGAAAGATTCCCTGGTCTCAATTTTTAAAACATCTTGTACCGGATTCGGTATAATCATGACATTGATTTGCTCTTTCTCAACGACTGATGTGATTAATTTAATATCAGAAATATATCGGGGCATGAGTTGATATCCTTCGAGATAAGGGCTACTTGCATCAAACTGTGTTCCTAATCCTTTGACATCAAATTTACCGACTGGTGCTGTAGTTCCATGTATGTTGACATCATTATCTATTCGCATATCCCAATTATTATTGCCATCTGTGATTTTTACTGTAAAACCAAGTGGATTATTTGTCCAGGTATTAGGATCAACCAATTGCATGTTTTTCATTTCTACCAATTGGGATTCCGTATTTTCACTCAAGCTTGTCACGATAGTCGCGGCAACTAGAGTATTACCAGAAGATATTTTAATTATGCTGTCAGGAATAATTTCTGCAAGCCCATTGAATTGTGTGATCGAACCCTTTACTCTAATCAAGTCTCCTTCAGTCACAGTATATCCCAAATTGCCTGTACTTAAAAAAACATTTATACCATCATCAAACTGATCAATCATGGTAAATTGTAAACCAGTTGGTCTGAGATTGACGCCATAAACTACGCCTTCAAGTCTACATCTTTTATTCAGCGAATCCAATTCGCCTGTGCCATTTGTTGAGGTCACTAATCCTATTATAACATTCGGATAATTTATATCTCTCATTCTGACTGTTACGGTTCCAGTCATCCCACTGCTGCCATGCACATCACACTGATATTGATAAATGCCAGGGACATCGAATCGAAAAATGTATGACCAGTTTAGAGATGATGGCGCTCCATTGCCGAAACTTGTCGGATTGTTTGGAAAAGTGGCCTTATTACCATTCACATTATGTGTACCACCTAAATTTTTCCATTCAATTTGTTCTCCGGTAAAGATTTCTATATTTGAAGGGGTAAAGTTAAAATTAGAAACATTTATAGTGTAATCTGCACAATTACTTGAATTCAGTATACCAGGAGTAGC
>JAYVIT010000449.1:0-5927 GCA_043769965.1 Saprospiraceae bacterium | reverse complement strand
TTCTTCCAAAAATTCTTGTTTCATTTTAAAAATTATGATTTCAGGAAAAACCGGACTCAATTCATTCAGTATACTATCTTCTTTCCAATCTGAAGCAAGCATTCCTTTGATATCTTTAGAATCAATTCTCTGCAGGCTTGTAGATTTCAACTCAGGTTGAACTTCTAACCATTTCATAAATTTGTGAATACTCTCAGAAGTTTGATTTTCTTTTAATTCTACCGCTAGTGCCGTATTTTCTTTTAATTTTTTCTCGAGTCCATATCCATGCATCCATGCCAACATTCCTACACCAATCAAGAAAAGTACCCAGGCATAGTTTAATACATGAAGGAAAAATCCCCTATTCTTATCCAATGTTATTTTTTATTTCTGCACAAAGCTAATAAATATGAAGAGATCTGAACTAAATTGTTGAATTGTTAAATTGTTGTCCCTACAATGTTGTTGGGATTAAATTGTTTTTTTTTCTATCGCCAATTGCTCATTTCTCCCTTCTCTGATTGTCTGTTTGTCTGATTAACTATTTAAATAGTAATAAGCAATTTTAAAGTTTTTTAAACAACTAAATCGTAATTTATTAATTTAATTTTTCGTATAATTCAACCAGGATTCTCTCTTCTTCTTCCCAATTAAAAATCTTAGAAGCCATTTTACAGGCGGAAACGCATTGTTCATAAAAATCATCATCTTCTAATTTACGAATAGCAGCTAAAATATTTTTAGAATCAACCTTGTCAATCAATACTCCAATTTTATATTGATCATGTATTGCTTTGTATTCGGGGAAGTTCATTTGAATAGAGGGTAATACGGCATGCATGTAATCAAAAGTCTTATTGCTCAATGAAAAATAATAACTCTTGCTTGTCGAATCCAATAAATCTATACCAACAAAGGCCAAGCTTGAGTAATCTAACATGGATGAATAATTGAGCTTTCCCAAAAAGTGCACCCTGTTATCAAGATTTAGTTCCTTGACTTTTGACCGCAGATCTAATAGTATATCTCCATCACCCGCCATGTAAAAAGAATAATCCGATAATTCCAACATACATTCAATCATACATTCCAATCCCCTGCCTTCATTGATGGCACCCTGGTACCAAATGATCTTTTGTTGGGATTCTTTCAAAATGGGACATGAAGAGACCGGAACATTTCGGATCAATTGAAATTCTCTTCCATACTTTATGCTCAACTCACTAGCTAAACTTTGCGAAACTGTGTATCTCGAGGCTGTTCCCGGAACACAAATTTTACCGATCCATTCCCAAACTTTTTTAATTTTTTTCTTATGTATAATTTCGATAGACTCTTCAAAGTATTCATGTGCATCAAAGACCAGTTTTTTCTTTTTTAAAAATACTGCCATTGCAGATCCTAAAATTGTATCAAGATCACAAGCGCATATGATATCGCAATTTGATTTTAATAAGACAAAAAATAATCTAAGATTGTATTCTGCATAAAACAAAAATGATTTGGCAAACCAGCATTTAATGAGCTTGTATTCAAAAGGAACATTTAATTTATGATCCATTCCTTTGCTTCTACCAAACACTTTCACCTGATGGCCATGTTTGGCAAGGCTTCCCGCAATTTTCAGCACCCTTTGATCAAAAGCAATATCAGTGGTAACAGCAATCCCGATTTTCATGCGTTTTTGCTGACTTTAGTGATAATACATAAATATTCCTGCTTTCGAAGAATTTCATTTTCTGCTATCATCTCCTTAATGATTGCCTCTACCCAGATTTGTTTATTTGATGGAAATAGTTTTAATAGATCCCGATAGAACATTCCTGATACTCCGCTTAATCGATTCTGAATAATTTCTTTCCACCGCTTTTTTGTTTCTGCGTCAATAGTGCCCAAATTTTTGTTCAGGCAATTGTCACAAATACCACAATCCACTTCGTCCTTTTGACCAAAATAACTGGTAATAAATTTTTGTCTACATTCTTGTGTTTTTAAAAAATCAATCATTTTCTGCAATCTTTCCTTTAAAAGAGCCTTTCGCTTTTGATACCATTGTTCATCAATTTCTATAAGGTCACTTTTTAATCTTTGATTGAGGATTAATATCTGGGGTTTGCTTTTTGATTCCTGATATTGAATGACATTTTCATTATGTAGATACCTGAGGGATTTAACCACTTTGTCCAAATCCTTTTTACAAATTCTGGCTATTGCGTTTTCCTGTATCTGAACTGGTGCTGTAAAAATTCCTTCATAAGTCCTCAATATTGTCTGAAGGATTTCATCCAGAAAATGATCATTTTCACGGTATCCATTGAGCTCATTTTGAGAAGCAGTTATTTGTATTTTAGATGGAATCAAAACTGCATCAGTCATTTGAATAAAATTACTTTGTTCGAGAATTTTTAAAGCATTCAATGTTTTCTCAACCTGCAATTTAAATTGTTGGGAAAAATCGACCAGATCAAAATCTTTGCTTTCATCCATAACAGATCCGGTAGCGATGTCAAAATAAATTGAAAGGTATTTATAACAGGTTTTAATTTCCAGTATATCCGGAAACATATCTTCCCACTGTTTGATCAACCGATTGACATCTTGTTGATGATAAAGCAATACCGCGTAGGCTCTTTTATGATCTCTACCTGCCCTTCCTGCTTCCTGATAATATTCTTCAATGCCCTGTGGCAAATCAAGATGAATGACCATGCGAACATCTGGCTTATCGATGCCCATACCAAATGCATTGGTTGCAACAATGATCTGCAGTTTGTTGTCAATCCAATCTTGTTGACGGATTAATCGATCTGCATTCACAAGTCCGGCATGATAATAATTTGCAGTAAACTGATGCGATCGCAATAATTCCGCAATCTCAACTGTCAATCTTCTGTTTCTTGCATAAATGATTACACTTTCTTTTTGCTTCTTTATTAAATGGAGTAGCGTATCTTTTTTTTGCTCATCTTCTTTGATCACGAAACTAAGTTGTTCTCTTTTAAAACTCATTTCGTAAACTGCAACATCTTTCATTTTCAGATTCTGAATAATTTCTGATTTTGCATATGGAGTTGCAGTAGCTGTAAGTGCAAGAAATGGCTTGTCTGTAAAATTTCTTAGCTCCGCAATTTTTAGATATGAAGGCCTGAAATCATGACCCCATTGCGCAATACAATGCGCTTCATCTACAGCAATAAAACTAAATTTTACATCCTCCAAAAATTCCTGAAAATTTTTGGAAGCCAATCGTTCAGGTGAAAGGTATAAAATTTTTAAGCTACCATATCTTGCATTTGAAATTGCATTTTCAATTTCCTTTCTATGCATACCTGAGTGAATGCAAGCTGCATCTATGCCCAGTGATTTTAACCTTGTCACCTGGTCCTGCATTAATGCAATCAAAGGTGAAATCACGAGGCATACTCCGGGCAAACAGAGTGCCGGGACCTGATAACAAATTGATTTGCCGCCGCCTGTTGGGAGCAAGGCCAATGTATCCTTACCTGATAAAATGGATTCAATAATTTCATTTTGCAAATTCCGGAAAGCCGGATAGTTCCAGTATTTTCTTAGAATGTCAAGTGGATTCTGAATTTGTGTGTCCATTTAGAGAAGGCTATAGGCTGTAGGCTGCCCCGTTGGGGTCCCTTCGGGATAGACTGTAGGTGATTTTTTCGATAGTCATTAAATATTTTTTGTTTTATGGTTGTATGTTTATTCTAACTATGGATTTCTAATAAAAAGCTGTGAGGTGTTGAAAATACTAAGCTGAAAATTACAAACTTAAAATCGCGGACAAAGTATTTGTTTTCTCTTAAGACTTGGGCTGTCAAACTTATAATTATTTCCAAAATGATAAGACAAAGTCAACACCAAAGATTGAAACCAGTCTTTATCTCCTGGATTTGCTCTTTGCGTACCCGTGGCAGCAAAAATTTTATTACCCAGATCAGCGGCAATCTTTCCCTGATTTTTGAGCAGCGTTTCATAGCTCACATAATTTGTGGAAGCATCATCCAGATAATCTGTATTCGTTTCGCGTACTAAAGCATCCACTCCCAAAGAATATCTGCTGTTTAAAAAATATCGTAATCCAAAGCCCATAGTGAATGCAATGCCAATGAGACTGTATTTATCTGGATAATTTGTTAGGCCTTGTCCTTCAGTCCCCAAAGCTTGAAGTTCGATTGTTTCAAGCCCGTATTGAGTGGTTGGATTGAATTTAAATATGGAAATCCCCAGTTGAAGATAAGGATTCAGCCTCCTGGTGTTTTCACTCCACAAACTCATGAATTGCATTTGCCCTGACAAGTTGATCTCATGGATATTGGATTCAAAACTTAACTTGCGGGTAGAATTACCAGACCTTTGAGAATATTTATCATCCCCACTTATCGCAAGAAACGAATATTGCATTTTCATGCTAATCAGTGGATCCAGTTCGATTCTTCCATGAATTCCAAAACAGGTGTGGGTTTGCCTGACACTAATAGCAGCACTTTCCGTAAGGTCACCACTGTAATTTGAACCGCCTATAAATAATCCGATATCCGCATTTTGCGTTAAGCCCGAATAATTCAAGAACAATAAGATGGATATAGCAGTTATTCTCATCCAGAATTTAAGTACCGATGCATAGCAAATGTAGGGATTTTTTGGAATTATGAGAATACTATTTAGTTTTACAGCCTGATTTTTAAGAATTTACTTATTATAAAACATTATAAACTGTTAAAAATGAAGTGTTGCATTAAAGTTTGGATATCTTTTGTTTGTCTGGTTATTTATTCTTTGGCCTGGTCACAGGATGCCTTGCCGCTGAACTGGCATTTATTGGATAAAACATTAGATGGTTTAAATGGAGTTAGTTCGGAAAAGACTTATACCGAACTATTAAGCGGCAAAAAAGCGAAGACCATTATTGTTGCCATTCTCGATTCAGGTGTTGATTATAATCACGAAGACCTCAAGGAAGTAATGTGGGTAAATACCAAGGAAATACCCGGTAATCATATCGATGACGATAAGAATGGCTACATTGATGATATCAATGGTTGGAATTTCATAGGCGGAAAAAATGGCAACGTAAGTCATGATACCTATGAAACCACGCGCTTATATGCACAAATGAAATATAAATATGAAAAAGCAGATCGCGACAAACTGACTGGCAAACAGAAAGAGGAATACGATCTTTTTCTAAAATTAAAAAGCGATGTTGAAAGTCGTAGCAAAAGTGCACAAAATCATCTCAATACGATTCAACTATCTGAAAAGTCTGTTATTGGTGCTCTCGATGTTTTAGAAACGGCTTTAGGTGAACAAGCATTTACAATGGAGAATGTGGATAAAATCGATGAAGGAGATTCGAAAAATTTATCAATGGGAATAACCATAGCCAAACAAGTACTTCAGGAAAATATGAAATTTCAATCTGTAGCGGAATTCAAAAAATTTATTGAAGCGGATTTCAATGAAGGAAAAAAACATTACAGCAACGAATTGAATTATGCATTTAATCCTGATTTTAATCCAAGGACAATTGTAGGCGATGATTACAATAATGTCAATGAGCGATTCTATGGAAATAATGATGTACAAGGTCCGGATGCCACTCATGGCACACATGTAGCTGGATTAATCGCTGCTAAAAGATTTAATGGATTGGGTATGGATGGCATTGCTGATCACGTGCGCATTATGTCTGTTCGCTGTGTTCCCGATGGAGACGAAAGGGACAAAGATGTAGCAAATGCAATTCGCTATGCTGTTGATAATGGCGCTTCAATAATCAATATGAGTTTTGGCAAAGGGTATTCCCCTGAGAAAGATGCCGTTGATGAAGCTGTAAAATACGCTCTTGATCATGATGTATTGTTAGTACATGCTGCAGGTAATGCCGGATCGAATAATGATAAAGTGGAAAATTTTCCAAGTAAATATTA
>JAYVIT010000448.1:0-4542 GCA_043769965.1 Saprospiraceae bacterium | reverse complement strand
GGAATTGGAAATGTAAACGGTTGTCCATTAGAATCTCCTTCTGTCATCACGGTGTAATACGCCTTGTTGATTACATTCATCTCCGGTTGGAAATGTTTGTAACATAATTCAGTTGCATTATTTACTCCACGTAATTTTGCTTTTTCAATTATATCTGGATGAATTACATTTTGAAACAGATGAATATTTTTCTTTGTAGGAATTTGTTCCTTTAAATCTTCTGGAACTACCCAATCCAAAGTAATATTAGTAAATGGCGATTGTCCCCAACGGGCAGGTACATTCAAATTATACACAAAACTTCGTATGGCTTTCAAAACTTCTTCAAAACTCAACTGATCTTTAAATACATAAGGAGCGAGATAGGTATCGAAGGAACTAAACGCTTGTGCTCCGGCCCATTCACTTTGAAGTATTCCAAGAAAATTTGCCATTTGTCCCAATGCTTCTCTGAAATGGGAAGGAGGCCTGCTTTCTACGCGTCCACGAACACCATTAAATCCTTCATTCAAAAGCATGCGAAGACTCCAGCCCGCGCAATATCCAGTAAGACAATCCAGATCGTGAATATGAAAATCTCCGTTGCGATGCGCATACCCTTCTTCTTTGGTATATACTTTATCCAACCAGTAATTGGCAATTACTTTACCTGCAACATTGTTGATCAATCCCGCACTCGAATAGGAAGTATTCGCATTAGCATTAATTCTCCAGTCTTTTTGAAATACATATTCATTAATGGTTTGCGAACAATCAATGAATGTTGTATCCTCATTGATTCCATCAACATGTTCTCTTTGAAGTTTACGCGTGTGTCTGTGCAACATAAATGCACGCATGACTTCAAAATACTTCCTGGCGAATAATTCTTTTTCAATGATATCCTGAATTTCTTCCACACTCCATACGTCTTTTGAATCCAGTTTCAGAAATACACTGTCTAATAATTTGCCATCTGGTAATTCATTCTGACCCCGAAATGCTTTATTTATTGCGTCTTCTATTTTGAATGGCAGGTAAGGATTATATTCTCCATTTCTTTTAATGACCCATTTATTCATGGTATTTTAGTTTTGAGTTTGGTCAGTATATTTATTATATTAAGACATAATAGTCTTAATTGTAAACAAAAAAAGGTATTTATTTTAAATCCGCATTTTTTTAGTGCTTACTCCCCGTGTAAGTCTGGAGAGTGAAGTTTCTTCAAATTCCTTCTGCAGTGATCCTTTGACGTTTTTCCAGAAACTATGAACCGGACAAGGTTCATTGCTTCCACAACCCGGTAAACCCAAAAGACACTTGTCAAAAAAATCTTCTCCTTCAAGGATGTGAACGATATCGATCAAAAAGATTTCATCTGTTGGTTTTGTCAACATGACTCCGCCATGTGGTCCCCGATGAGATTCCAGCAATCCTTTTTTTGTAAGGGTTTGAAATGTCTTGGTTAAAAAATGAAATGAAATGTTGAGCTCTTCTGATATCTCACCGATGTTTACGTATTTATCTTGTTCATTTTTAGAAGCAACATAAATCAGCGCACGTAAACAATAAATGGTCGATTTTGAAAGAGCCCGCATTCTAAAAATTCTGATTTAAGAGTAATAAGTCCCAAATATATGAATTTTTTATAATTTGTTTTATTTATTTTTTTTCAGAAAATTTTTAAGTTAAAATTGGGTGGAAAGGTATTCTCTTAATCATTGACCACCAGTCGTTTTTGTAAAATAAGACAATAAAAAAAAAGTGTCATTCAAACCATATCATAATTTGATATGGTTTGAATGACACTTTTTATAGTTCTATTTCAGATCTGAACAGTCTTAAAAAACTATACTAAAACGGATTCTTCTGCTTCAACTTTTTCATCAATTTCCAAAGTGCTTTGCACATCCATTTCGGTAATGTCAATGGCTTTTGATTTTAATGAATTCATTCGCGATACGATAAACCAGGTAAGTGGAATCACTCCACCGACGAAAAAGACTGTAGCACCAATACCTCTCAGCCAGGTAAGTGATTTAAATACTCCATAATCCATAAATTCAGAAGATCTTCCATACCAGAGTCCTTGTTCCACAACCGCTTTAAACTGAATTGAACCCGCAGGGAAAAGATCCAGCACTACCATAAGCATAAGGCCAGCATTAATGGACCAAAATGAAAAATTGACTATTTTTTCATTCCATCGATCATTTTTAATCATAAGTCTCGAAGCAAACAATAATGCTGCAAGTGAAATATTGCCATACACTCCCATTAATGCAGCATGCGCATGATTGACAGTCAGGTATGTACCATGTTCAAAATAATTCATGATTGGAAGATTGATGATAATACCTAATACTCCTGCACCAAAAAAATTCCAGAAATTGACGGCAACCAAAAACTTGAATACTTCCGGAAATCCAAAATTATTTATTTGATTCAGTTGGACATCTCCAACAGCAATTTTGGGCATGTTTTTAAATCTCCAGGCTTCAACTGTCAATAATATCAATGGAACAAACTGCAGTGTGGAAAAGACACTACCTAATGCCATAGTTGCAACTGGTTTTGCATTCCAATAAAAATTGTGCGATATGCCAAGTAATCCGGTACCTAAAAACAATATGGTTGCAAAATAAACTACCCGTATTGCTGCCTGCCGGCTAACTAATCCCATAAGTACCATCAAATAACTGACGATGACCGTGATGAACACTTCAAAGAATGCTTCAACCCACATGTGTATTACCATCCATCTCCAAAAATCAGCAATAACAAAATTGGTCTCGGGTTTAGCAACGAATCCGGATAAAAAGAGAAGCGGAATTCCAATGACAGAATACATAATCCAGTTCGGAAGATTCCAGGGTTCACCTTTCACAAAAGCAGGTTTAATTCCTCTATAAACTACAACTCCCCAAAGAACAAAAATACCCATTAATAACACCTGAAATAATTTACCGAAATCAACATATTCCCAACCTTGATGACCCAATAAATACCACCATTCTCCCATTAATCCCAGAGGGCCAAGGGTCATACCAATCAAGGAACCACCAACCAGAATAAAAAGTAAAATGAACAAGGTATTGATCCATTTGAGCTGGCCGGGTATTTCTTTTTTAGACAAAATGGGCAATATGAAAATCGATGATGCAATCCAACAGGTTGAAATCCAGTATAAAGAAAGCATCAGATGCCAGGTTCTGGGAATGGTAACAGGCACATCATTGGATATATGAATACCCAGATAACTTAGCCAATTGAGAAAATCGTTTATCGTGATAAGGCCACTCGATACTTGAAGAAAAAATAAAAGGATTGCAACAAAAAAGAATTTATAAGTCGCTCTTTGGGTAGGTGTTGGTTTAAAGGCTGCCACCCTGCCAATATTAAACAAATCTCTTTTAGGAGGTTTGAAAAATTTATTTGGCAATTGGTTATACTGACCAATAAAATACAAAACGACGCCGCAGGCCAAAACAAATGCTAATAAACCCAATACACTCCAAAGAATTACCGGCGAAGTCGGGGTATTTCCAGCACCCGGATCGAAAGGCCAATTATGTGTATAACTAAATGATGATCCTGGTCTTTGAGTCACGCACACCCAGGCTCCCCAGAAAAAGAAAGAACCTAAATCTGCAGTCTCTACTTTGCTACTTATATAATCCTTGGGCGGAAAACCAACGCCGTCGTTGTTGTCAATATAAAAATCAGTATAATATTTTTTTACTTCCTGTAAAGCATAGATCTGTGCAGCAGAAAGAGTTACCAGCTTGTCGGTTTCGCTGTAGTTGTTCTGCTTGAGTTCTGTTTTTACTTTTTCGTTGATTTGTTTGATTTGATTTTCATCCGGTTGTATTCCTGTTTTTGATTTTATTTCACTTATATAATAGTTATTCATGTAAACATTCATCATGTGCAAAGCTTCTGCAGTAAAATCAGGTCCTCTCTGTGCACCATCTCCAAAGAAACTTCCGTATTCCATCAATGCTTTTTTGTGAAAAACTTCCTGGCCTCTTTCAATGGTTTTTTGATCCATAACAATATTTCCTTGTTGATCCCTGAATCCACTCATTGGTGGAGCATCGACATAAGTTTGAAAACCGATCATTCCAACACCAAGCAAACTGATGATAAAAATAAAAATGAGTGGTCCCTTCCAGTTTTTTGTGTTCATGATGTAACTCATATTTTTGGTGGTGGTCGTACCATTGCCCCCATTTTGACCATTTTGCACCATTTGTTGCTGCTCTTTCATCGTGATTTGTTTTGATTTGAAGAAAATGTTTAATTCTATATTTAAGATAATATTATCTTAAATTATTAAAGGCAAATTTATCTTAAATGAGTCAAAAGATCCTAATTTTCATACTCTTTCTAATGAAATTCTAATACATAATTATTATTATTATGTATAATAATTTGATAAATAACATAATATGGTTATTATATGGCGATCTAATAATTAACGAATTGTTTGAAAAAAATAAAATCTCCTTTACCGAATGGATTTTTTAAGACTTAATTCAAGTTTACAGACTCGAATTTTCC
>JAYVIT010000447.1:0-10657 GCA_043769965.1 Saprospiraceae bacterium | reverse complement strand
CCAAAATGGTTAAACTCTTAAACAATTAAAGACTTTTAAATTTTAACTAACTCTAAAACAAGTATTTAGGTCGGATTTTAAATGCCTAATTCAGTAATTCTAATTAAAATCACTTTAATTTTGAATCAACTACCAAAACATCACTCGATTCACATCCACCTTTCGGTCGTCAGCGGTCAGCGGTCGTCGGTCAGATATTTGATTTCATCTGTGTTCAAATTCATACGTTGTAAACTCCACAAAATCATCGCAGGATACTGTTACTGATTTTACTTTTTTCTTATGTACGACAAACGGGAAGACTTTTATTCCAAGCAGGGGATTGGAATAGGTACATAGAAAACGATTATTGCCCATATGCTCAAGCGCTGCATATTGATTCGGATGATGCTCAAAGATTGCCTTCAATCGACTTCCATCCAACTCTATTTTCATTTTTCCATAGACTTCGTTCTTGTATTTTCCTGTAAATGATTTAAGAGGAAGATCCGGAGTTGATGCTTTATTTACAGAGTCTTGCACTGACTTTAGCCAATTCATTTCGGTTTGTTTGTTTTTAAGATAACCATCCAATATGAAAGAACTATAGTTTCGATAAGGAAGACCGAGATAAGCATCGACGATTTCCCATTTCAAAGCCAGGTAAAAATTGTTGGCATCCGTGTTTGTAAAAACCAAAACTCCTAGTTCTTCTTCTGGTAATAGGGTAACAGAAGTTACAAAACCATCGGCGCCTCCACCATGAGAGACCACTTTTTTACCGATGTATTCCTGAATATTCCAACCTAAGCCATAAAGGGTAAAATGCCCGGTATTAAATGGAGGATTAAATTGACCACGTACTGATACTGGCTCCATACTTTTTTTGATCGCTTTTTCCGGAATCAATTCACGATCATTCCATTTTCCTTCATTCAATAACATAAGCACCCATTTACTCCAATCCGATACTGAACTGCAAATGCTTGTAGCAGGAGCCATGTTATCAATATTTGGTGTGGCCATTTTGATTAATTCATTTTTATAGAGTGTATGAGGACTGCAATGATTTTCTAAAGAATTAAAATTGACAGTCAACGGCTGGGTTTCTGTCATATTCATGGGTTTAAAGTAATTTGTAGTTACATAATCTTCCCATTTCAAACCGCTTGCTTTTTCTATAATTTCACCAGCTACCACATACCCTGCATTACAATATCCCCAGGTATTCCTAAACTGATAAACAGGCTTAATCTTGGCCATTTTTTCCATCACTTCTTTACGGGTTGTATTCGTAGACCAATGACTGAAATCTCCTTGAAAGGTTTCAAATCCTATCCGATGAGTAAGCATGTCTTTTATAGTCACCATCGCCGTAGCATTTGGATCATTCAATTTAAACAAGGGCAACCATTTGGTCACTTTATCATCGAGTGATAATTTTTTTTCTTGCTCGAGTTTGGCTATTGTTATCCCGGTAACTTCTTTGGTGTTACTTGCAATCATAAAAGAGCTATGTTCATCTACAGGAAGTTTTGATTCAATATCTCGGATACCATACCCCTTGGCAAGAATAATTTTTCCATTTTTAACAATACCAACAGCACAACCGGGAATTCTCCAGTCCTTCAAAGCCCTTAGCACATAAACATCCAGACTGTCTTTGATGAATGAAGGTGTATCCGTCTGGGAGAATAAGAATAGAGGAAAAAAAATTAGGATGTAGGATAAATTGAAACGCATTTTATATTATTTAGGGCCCAAAGATAAATCGCGGATTTTGTGGATTCGCACGGATGGTCGCGGATTGTAGATTTTATTTGAAACGGAATATTGGATAATCTTATATTCGCCAAAAGTGCTGCCGTGATTATTGTAAGTCGATTCCTATTAAATCTCCTGACAGGTAGCTTTGCTACTGCAATCGCTTTATGGCCTTTTGTATTTGTGCGAGAGAAAAAACATCTCGATGATCCTATTTTAATATATCATGAAAAAATACATTTGCGACAACAGTTGGAATTATTAGTAGTATTTTTTTATCTATGGTATGGAATAGAATACCTGATATACCGTATCCAAGGAATGAGCACCAAGTCCGCTTACAGAAATATCCGGTTTGAAAAGGAAGCCTATCAGTATGAGAACAATCCGGATTATCTGAAAACGCGAAAGTGGTTTGCTTATGTGAGAAACTAGTCTATAAAATATGCTTCTCTTATTTGATGAAATCCAAGCAACGATTAATTAATCGCCATTATGCTCTTTTTTTGGTTGTGTTTTTGTTGATTTTCTTTTTCCTGGTAATTATTTTGTTTTCTAAAGCCATTTTGTTCAATCTGTTTTAATTCGTTATTAGTTCTTCCGTTTGTTCGAATATCATGTTTATTTGCACTTCCATGGCATGATATGCAATTTGTAAAGTTGGAAATGCCCTCTTCTGTATGTTCTTCCATCATTTTATTTCGTGAATGTTCATGACAACCATAACAGGTGTATGTGCTAAAGTTATTATTGGAGTGACAAGTATTGCAATCAGTATTATGGTTTTCATCCAGCTGGAAATAGCTTGAATGATTAAAGGTGGATGGTAGCCACTTTTTGGTTGTATGGCATCTATCACAATTTTCCTTAAATAGATGATGATAGGAATCGCTTGGCGGTTGATGACATGAAATGCAAT
Organism: Saprospiraceae bacterium; assembly: GCA_043769965.1. Taxonomy (GTDB): domain Bacteria; phylum Bacteroidota; class Bacteroidia; order Chitinophagales; family Saprospiraceae; genus Vicinibacter. Next base: position 7,995 of record JAYVIT010000447.1, on the reverse strand, counting down.
TATTTTTTTCAGAGCCTTGTATCATATTGTGATTAAATGCTACCACTGTTTTCCATTCAATGGTGTTATGACAACTATTGCATGTTGCAGAAATGTGTTGATGAATATGGTCTGTCGGTTTGTTATGGCAACTGCTGCATTGGTTTACCAATTCTTTTGAAAGCATTTTATGATCAAAACTACTTATAGGTAACTCTGGCTTTAATCCTTTATGATCAGTATGGCAGGAGCTACATTTTTGGTTTAAAATATTTTGGTGAAAATGTATTTTTACATCCTTGATTTCTTCCTTTTGTAATCCAGTAGTTTCTATACCTATATCAGAAATTTTATGACAAGAAATACATTTGTCGTTTGAAATTCCTCCAAAAGGAATATGGCAAGAGAAGCATTTTTCTTTAATATCCTGATGTCCCTCAACCAATTCTCCAGGGTTGATCATGGCATAAGGATATTTATAAATGAATAAAGCAAACACCAGTATGATAACTAAAGCAATTAACTTATTCATTTGCTAAACATTACAATGGTGACAATATGTATCAATGACAGTATGGCCAATATTAATGTAATTGGTAAATGCACAGATCTCCATTTCTTCATTACATCTACAGTCATGGAATCTGAGAATAATTTTTTGTCTGCAAATTCAATGCTCATTCCTGAATCGATTAATACCTGTTTCTTTTCCTTCAATGTTTCAGTTGATTTTTTTAAAAGAAATTTTCCGACTAATCCACTTGCAACCACAATCAATAACATTTGAATAGCTAACCAAGGTAGTAAAGCATTAAAATGGATGCCCGCATGAACCAGTATCATAATCGAACCAATCCATGCCAGGTATTCATGAAGGATTAGAAGTTTTTTCGGTGAGCCTGATTCAATTATTTGGCGCTTTCGTAAAGAATATACAAATGAAACGATGATAACAAATGTACCGACAAAGCCAAGATAGCGCCCTATGTAAACCAGATTAAAAAGATGGAGGAAATAATCAATGGCAATTGCAATAAAAATCATTAATGCATACCATTGAATGAACGGGAGAACATATTTTACCAACAGGGATTGTTTCATAGTTGTCTGGATTTACCAATTCACTAGTTTCATAAGTTGGATTAAATTTTAATTTACTCGAGAGCAATTATCTATAATCTTAGAGATCAGACCATATATAGATCCTAACTGAATAGATAAAAAGTAGATCTTAATATAGTCTGATAAATATTTAATATTTTCGCAAAGCTTGCAAGTGCCAATCAGAAAGAATGTGACTGTTGTCAGGACATCAGTTGATGGTTATCAATAAAGTTATTTTGCAAATTGCTCTTAATGATTGGGACAAAGTAAACCTTTCTGGAAACCGGTGGTCGATCTCTCTTGAACTTTTTAAACCCACCCAAATTCGCAAGTAAAACTATTTTTCATAGTATATCTGTACTTCGTATTTGACCTCCCTTTTTTACTTTCCCAATTGTACGCACGCAAAGGAGGTGAAGGGTTTTAGTTTTTATTTTGGAATTAATTGAGCATTGAAAATTGATAATTGCGTATTGACAATTTGCATTCATTCAAATCAAAATGCTCAATAATCAATGGTCAGTGGTCAATGGTCAATGGTCAATGGTCGGTCGTCATTCCCCCAGCATCCCCAACCATGCCTCAGCTGATCTATAATTCAACCAACTCTTTTCATCATCATCATAACCAGAATCTGCAATGAGTTTTCCAGGAGTTAGTTCTCCAAGTGGAAATGGATAATCACTGCCCAATGCAACTTTATCAATTCCGAAAAGTGAAATTAATTTGTCAAGCATGTCGATGTCATGAACTAAGGTATCCACCCAAAATTGTCCGAGGTATTTATCTGGATGATGAGGATTGTCAATTGCTACAAGATCCGGTCTTACTTCATATCCATGTTTGATCCTTCCGTATGATCCGGGAAATGCACCACCACCATGTGCAAATGCAACCCGAAGTTTAGGAAATTTTTCAAACACTCCACCAAAAATCATACTGCATAAAGCCAATGAAGTTTCTGCCGGCATCCCCACCAACCATGGCAACCAGTACTTTGGCATTTTTTCTTTGGCCATCATATCCCATGGATGCACAAACAAACAAACATCGAGTTCCTCTGCTGCGGCATAAAAATCATTTAATTCGCTTGCATTTAAGTTCCAATCGTTGATATGCGATCCGATTTCAAATCCTGCCAATCCCAATGTTTCTGCACAACGATGCATTTCTTTGATAGCTAACTGAGGATCTTGCATCGGCAAAGTTCCCAACCCGATAAATCGTTCCGGAAATTTTCTTACAACATCTGCAAGATGATCATTGAGAAATCGAGAAACATCATACGCATCTTTTGCCTGTGCCCAATATGAAAACAAAATTGGAATTGTGCTCAATACTTGTAAATCGATATGATGTTCATCGCATTCTTTGATGCGTTGCGTTGCATCCCAGCAATTGCTTTGTATTTCGCGGAAAAATTTTCCGTCGATCATCATTTTTGCCGAACAATTTGCATGATGTTCTAAATTTATAAAACCACCATAACCAAATTTATCTGCCCAGGATGGAAGATGTTCAGGGATGATGTGGGTATGTATATCGATCTTTTTCAAAAATTAAAAAATTAAAGAATGAAGGAATTAAAAAATGTCGGAGCGGAGCGGAGATCCCGTCCCAACAATTCTGTTGGGAGGAAAAGAATGAAACTACGAAAACCCCGTAGGCCTGCCTGCTGTCTTTAGGCAGGGGTGAGATAATTGTAGTAGAATGATAAAATGGATAGAATGTAAAACCCCGTAGGGGTGAAATATTTGTAGAAAAATAATTATAGAATAAAATTAAACCCCGTAGGGGTGACATTATTTTGAAATTTGTAAACATTATTTATTTTCGTTTGAATAGTTGAAATGATAACCCAAAGTCTTTTTAATATCAGCTGGCAATTCCGGCAATTCAGATCTTGGAATCAATAAAGTAGAAATATTGTGAAAGTCGATGAAGATCTGGTGTTTCTTTACAGTATCCATAAGATAATCATGACCGGATGATCCACCCGTTCCCGATTTTCTTCCTAACATGCGCATGACCATCTGTGCATGACGGTAACGCCATCCTGTAAGCAACTCATCCATTTCGGTTATTACGTTTAATAAACGATAAGGCAACTGTAATAATGGTTCGGTGCCATAAAGTTGAATCAACAATGCGGCAATCGTTGCTTTGTATGATAAGCGCATTTTTCCTTCTGTGATGAGTTGATTGTGATAATTTTCATCAAACACATTTGCATAGAAAGTACTACTGTCACCATTCATCCTTAATCTCATGGTTTTTTCCTGTTCAGATAAATAATCCGAATTCATGATAGCATCGCGTTCTCTGTTAAGCATATGCTCTACTGCGATCTGATATTTTGTTTTGAAATCAAATCCTTCTAAATCTATGAATGGAGTTCTTTCAAGCCATGATTCGATCAAGGTAAATAAACTTTTCTGGGATTCCAGTTCTATAATTTCTTTTTGGTTTACTTCAGAGAACTCATGATAATAATGATGCGAAGTATAACTTGTTCTTTTTTCTATCTTCAAACCCAACATCACTTCCAGTTTCCGGAATTGAAAAGATTGAAATCCGGATGCCGGAAATAAAAAAGAACGGAAATCCAAAAAGTCAAGCGGTGTCATCGTTTCAATGACGCGAATTTGTTGAATAAGTAATTTTAAAATTTCATTGACACGTTCAAGCCTGGAAACTGCAACATCGATATTTTTTTCATCGACATTTTTGGGTTTAAATAAATTCATCACAGATTCTAATTCGTGCAGCATCTGTTTAAACCAAAGTTCGTAGACCTGGTGCACGATGATAAATAGCGTTTCTTCGTGTGCTTCTTGTCCTAGTTGTTTGCTGCGAGGTTCCTGCGCAGTTAATATTTTATCCAATCCAAGATAAGATCCATAGTGTATTGAACTGTATTTTTTTTCGTCGCTCATAATGGTTTGTATGCAATGACTTTTATCTCAATCAATAAATGTGGGTGAGGTAGTTGGTGTACCGCAACTGTAGTTCTTGTCGGACCATCATAATCGAAATAGGAATTGTAGACTTCATTGTATTCTTTGAAATCATTCATCGAAACTAAATAGGTAGTGACTTCCACAATATCAGAAAGATTCGCTCCTAAACTTTTCAAAGTATCCCTGATATTTTCAATCACCGCTTTGGTTTGTTTTTTCATATCGAGATTGGTGGTACCAAACTCATCCACTTCAACTCCTTCAAAACTATTATCTGCCCTTCTGCTGCTGGTCCCTGAAACAAACAGGAAATCTCCTGCCCGCCGCACATGCGGAAACTTGCCGCGGGGAGTGGCTTTGCCGGAAACGACTTTGGATTCTGATGGATCTGACATGGTGCGAAGATAGGGCGTTGATCGATAAAGTGTGTTCAAAAATTCAAGCCCGACAGGCTTGAATTTTGTTGCATTTATTACCACGGGTTGCAAACCCGATTTTCTCGGGACTATTATTATTTAAGCCCTTCGGGCTTATTGGTTTTCAAGAATTCTAAAAAATTGGTTTCCTTAATTGTGTTCATTTGCCAATTGCTCATTGCCTATTGCCAATTAATCTTCCTCAATCAGTCAGAATTTAATTCACTTTCATCACACCCGCATTATACGCATACAAGGCTGCTGGAATAAACTGAAGTTCAATACCCTTGTGATTGACTGAAGTTAAAATATCGATACTTGTCACAATTGCTGATTGCAAGTCATTAGTTTGACAGAATGTAATCAGGCTTTCCAGTTTGTGTGGATTAGTTACGTAATAGTTGCTCCATTTGATTTCGCTTACCCATTGGGGTTTCAATTGTCTTGCATCCATTCCAACCATATCTACTTCTCCCTGGAATCGTCCTTTGGTCCAACGTGCATAATGGGGAAGATTGCGATCATTATGCAGAAGTTGTGAAAAGATCGCAGTTTCTGTCATTTTGCCCATCTCTTCATCTGTTGATTCCAATGGAGTAAATAAAGCTGTTCGTATCGATGGATTTGTAATGTAGATCTTGAAATAATCTGCTCGTTTGAATTGACGTGCCGTATCATCAAGACGTTGGATTGTTTTTATAAGAAAAGAAGATTCCAGGAATGTCAGGTAATTCAGTATAGTCTTTTTATTAATTCCGGACAATGTAGAGATATGCTGATAAGTGGTTTCAGAACCAGTATTAAATGCAATCACGGAAAAGAACTTATTCAGCATCTGCACATTTTCGATTCCATACATAGAAGGGAGATCACGCAATAATACCTTGTCGATAATATCACTCCGGATATAGCGGGAAGGATTTGATTTGACCGCATCTGAAAAGATCATTTCCGGGAATCCACCAAAATTGATGTAGTCAAGAAAATGTTTGTTTAGCTCCTTTATATGAGTAGTGCTATAGAATGTGTTGCCGTTCATCCATTTCTGGCCAGTTTCATTCATCAATGAATCAAGATTATTAAACTTGATGTATTCAGCAAAAGTCAGGCATGGCAATTTAAAATCAGTAAACCTGCCGGCTCCGCTTTCTTTACTTTTATTGCGAAGTGTAGCAGCAGCTGAACCCGAAACAATAAATCTCGTTTTGCGATAACTATTTACCATTGTGGTGAGATGAATTTCCCAATCTTTCAAATATTGGATCTCATCAAAAAATACATACCAACCGGAAGGATCATTATCGGATGTTGCACCAAGACAATATTGGAATATCTGGTCGAGGCTGAGGTTCATGAACAGTGGATTCTCAATATTAACAAAAGCAATTTTCTTCGGTGAAATACCTTCAGCCAGTAATTGACTTATTGCATGATGCATCATTACCGTTTTACCAACCCTCCTGGGCCCCATTAGTACGACCGCGCGATTGACCGAAGACTCGGTTACCAGGCTATAAAATTCCTCGAAGTACATTCTCCTGGACATCTTTAGGTAATCCGGATCGATCTGACCTGCAATCCACCAGGGATTTTCGAATCTCAACCTCTCAAAAATTGAGTAGGGACTGGACGGATCTTGAACTAAATATGACATATTTGACAAAATTAACGAATCAAAGGTAGTTAATTTTTACAAAATATGCAAAATTAGATTCAAAATTACAATTTTAGTAATTAGTGTTGCAGACTGCAAAGGCCATCAATCTTCATTTTCTTCTGATTCTTCTTCGATTGAAGTAAGGCTAACGGGCACACCTGAATTCACATACTTGCACCAATCACAATGTGGCTTGCCGCAGCCGGGAGTGAATTGGCGTGCTTTGATTTTTTCATAGGTGGATTTAATGAGAACTTCGACAAATTCTATGTGTGATGTTTCAGCAAGGACTTCGGCCTTTACATAAGACTTCTCACTTGTTTGATTAACAAAATAAAAAGCTGATGTGATCGCGGATGGCGCGCCTGCCTGCCGGACAGGCAGGGATGAGAACGCGGATGACGCGGATGTACCTTGATGTTTTAATAAAATGGCATAAAAAATCATTTGCAACCAATAATCGCTTCCATTTGGATTTTTTTCGTTGGGTGCAATTACTTTTCCTTTTGGATCGGGTTTTCCGGTTTTGTAATCGATGACACGAATGCCTTCTTTAGTTTTATCAATACGGTCCAGTTTACCGGAAATCGGAATGGAATTGAATTCGGTATTTATTTTTTGTTCGATTTTTATTTCAACGGCGAGATTCCATTCGTCAGTAAACATTTCTAAAAATCCGGGAAGGATTTCTTTTCCTTCTGTGAGATATCGTTCATATTCCGATTTTGTAAAATGCGATTGGTATTTTTCCATTCCTTTTTGGAAATATCTCAAAATCCCTTCATAATTGCGTTGACTCAGGTTTAATGGATTTCGCATAAACAACTCCAGAGCGTAATGCACGGCATTACCAAAACCCAGTGCGGCAGTTCTTGCGCCGGGCACTTGTAACACTTTTTCATAATAAAAACTCAGCGGACAGTCGAGATACTTGGTCAATGCAGTTGGATTCAATCTAAACCGTTCGATGAATTTTTCAAATAACTGATCTTCCAGTGCTTTGTAGTTTTTCTTTAAAGGACTTAAATCAATGATCAGCTGTTCGACAAGTTCATTTTCTTCTGAAAGATGTTTGCGTTCATCCATCAAACCACTGTTTAGCATTTCTGTAGCAAACTTGCAAATGGTATTTGGTTTTTTATCTACTCCAATATGGTAGGAAATATACACACCCAATTTGGCACGGGTCAATCCAACATAAAACAATCTGCGATTATCTTCTTCTGAATTGATTTCTTCATTAACAAAAGTCTTCGGCAATTTGAATCCGGAGGAATTGCGATGCGTCCATTGTTTCTGCGAACTATTAATCATAAACACATATTCATATTCCAATCCTTTGGATCCATGAATGGTGGATAGATTCACTCCTTTCTTACTGCCAATAAATTGTGTGTTTGGTATGATGATATCGTTCTTGCGATGTTCTTCCAACAAATCGACAAATTCTATTAAACCCATGGCTGGATTTTTCCGGGTTTCATTTTTCAAAAACTCAAAAAATGAATTCAGCAACTGAAGCAATTGTATTTTATCCTTGTTTGCTAAAATGAAATTGAGGACGTTGAACTCCTGCAATATTTTTTCGAACATTCCTTGCGGTGTAAAATCAAATATCTCTTTGCAAAGTGTATTTAATTTTTGTTGAATGGAAATGCATTGTTCAATGTCCTTGATTCCAGCATGTTTTAAATCCGCTTCACTTCCAAGGATATAAAGCAGGGTATATTCAGGGGTGAGTTCTGTTTTTTCAGTTAAGTCTTTACGTTTGGCTTGCTGATGCCAGGCCAATCTGGATATATCTTCAGTTTGAATTGAAATGAATGGTGCGTGTAATATTTTATAAACTAAAGCATCTTGTTGAAAGCCATGTTGATAT
>JAYVIT010000446.1:0-7819 GCA_043769965.1 Saprospiraceae bacterium | reverse complement strand
AGGCGGGACGCCAGCAACAACTCAACACTTCATTTTTCACTCTTTCCCGCAATTCTGCGGGATCTCCACTCCGCTCCGACACTTTTCACTTCTTCGGATACGCTGGTGGTGCAGCCTCTTTATACGTTTTTCCTTTCATCTGATCCTTTATGATTTCAATCGCTTTATCTAATTGTTGGTCTTCACCCATAAATGTTTTGTAAGGATCATTATCGATGACAACATCCGGATCAACTCCATGTCCTTCAATTTCCCATTGCGTACCATTGACATCATAGCGAGCAAACTCAGGACGATTTAAATATCCGCCATCGACAATTGGTAAACTCCCTCGAATTCCAACTACTCCACCCCATGATCTTTTACCGATGATGGTTCCGAGTTTATGTTTTCTGAAACGGTATGCAAAAATATCTCCATCGCTTGCAGAGTATTCATCGATCAATGCGACTTTAGGTCCGATGATTTGTTCGATGGGTTCGTAAGTTGGTTTGCCATTTCTGCTCACGGTAATTTGCACAGGTTCGCGACGAAGTCTTTCGATTATATGTGGAGATACATTTCCTCCACCATTGCCACGATCGTCAACTATAAGGGCTTCTTTGTTGAGTTGCGCGTAATAGTATTTTACAAATTCATTCAAACCTTCGCTACCCATGTTTGGAATATGCAAATAGCCAACTCTTCCGCCAGTTGCTTTAGAAACTTTGTCAATATTTTTTTGTACCCAGGAATAATAATATAATTTTTGTTCGTCAGCAATTGGAATTACCGTAACAACACGTGCACCAGTTTCAGAAGCAGTGGAATTCACTTTCAAGCGAATCTGTTTGTCGGCAGTTCCAATCATCAAACTATAAAAATCAGAAACATCCTTTGTTGAATTTCCTTCAACAGCCAGAATATAATCTCCTTCTTTTATATTGACTCCGATATCATGTAATGGAGAGCGAACTTTTTTATCCCAATTTTCACCTTTAAGTATTTTGGTAATTTTGAAATAACCGGAAGGATCTCTTGCAATTTCTGCACCCAACAAACCGGTTTGAATTTTATCTGCTTTAGGATAATCACCACCACCGACATAAGCATGGCCGACATTCAATTCTCCGATCAATTCACCTATGATATAGCTTAGATCTGCACGATGATTCACATAAGGAAGTAATTGCGCATAATTTTTCTTCAAACCATCCCAATCAACTCCATGCATATTTGGAGCATAGAAAAAATCTCTCATCTGCCTCCAGCATTCATTGTAGATCTGATTCCATTCCGCAGTTCTATCTACCCAAAGCTTCATATCGGAAAGATTCATCGGACTTTCCAGATTCATTTTTGCAGAAGGCGCATCAATGATATAATAATTGTTATTGGAAAGCAACATTACTTTTTTACCATCCGGTGTAAATGTAAAACCATTTACATCTGTTCCAAGATCTGTTTCTTTTTGAGCAACTAAATCGTAGAACATGAATTTCATTTTCTCGCGGAGAGACGATTTAAAATAATAAATCTTATCACCAACAGATTCTATTCCAAAATAATTACCGGAAGATCCCGGTATTTCAACAACCCTATCTACGATTCCTTCAAAATCGATAACTGTTTTTGTAGAATCTTTTGAAGTTGCAGAATCCTTTTTATTCTCTTTCTTATCATCCTTCTTCATGTCTTTTTTATCTGTGGAATCTTTCACTACCACTTCATCCGATTTGGGCTCGAAAGGACTCTTGAGGTCTTTACGCAATGGAACGCAATAAATTTTTGCCAAATCGAAATAGGCATGATTCCATTCCAGGTTGTTGTAAGTTGGGTTGAATGTACGCTCAGAAACAAAATAAATGTACTTGCCATCAGAACTGAATACTGGATTATAGGATTGAAACCAGGTTTCCGTGATTGAATAATTCTTTTTATCCGCAATGGAATAAATGTTGATTACTGAATTGTTTTTTAATTCCGGATTTGTATAGCAGACATATTTGCTATCTGGTGACCAGTTGTAATCTCTCATTTCAAAAATTTCGCTGAACTGGATTTGCGTGGTTTCTTTAGCATTGACATTGACAAAAAACAATCGCTGTTTGCGATCACTGTATAAAATATTTTTACTATCAGGTGACCATTTGATACCGTATTTGTAGTTATCTCCTTTTGTTGTCAATTGAACAGCGGGAGCACTTCCATCTGCCATCATCATATATACTTCATCTTCACCTGTTGCATCACTGATATAGGCAATGTATTTACCATTAGGCGACCAACTTGCACTGCGTTCATGCGAGCCGGATGATTTAGTTAGATTGCGTATTGACCCATTCTTTGCCGGTACCGTAAAAATATCTCCTCTTGCAACAAACAGTGCACGATTTCCATCAGAACCAATATCCCAGTTTTCGATATTTTCTTTTACGTTGATGTATTTACTTCTTCCTGATGCAAAATCTTCCTGGATGCTGATATTTATTTTTTCAAATTTATCAGTAGTCGTATTTAATTTATAAATGTATCCACCATTTTCGAAAACTATCCAAGATCCATTGCTTGACGGAAACTTGCAATCGAAATCTTTAAAATTGGTTACTTTTTTTGTTTGCTTAGTATTTATATCGTAAGAGAAAATATTCAACCTTCCATCGCGATCGGAGTTGTAATAAATTTTATTTCCAATCCACATCGGAATGTTGTCCTGTGCATCATTGTCAGTGATCTTTGTACTTTTATTAGTTTTGAAATCAAATATCCTGATATCATCAGCTTGTCCACCTCTATATCTTTTCCATGTTCTAAATTCTCTGAAGGTATAGTTGTATGCCATTTTAGTTTTGTCAGGTGAGTACGAACAAAATCCACCGTGATCGAGAGGCAATTGTTCGGAAAGTCCTCCCTTGATGTTTGCTAAATATAACTGTCCTTTGAAATCATTAAAGTCTCTCCAACGACCACGATAAACGATGTTTTCATTGTCGCGCCAGGTCATGCAGATATTATTTGGACCCATTCGGTCAGAAACATCATCGCGATTTAATGTAGCAGTATAAGTCAATCTCTCGGGTATACCTCCCTGTGCAGGGATTTGATAAATCTCTGAGTTGCCATCGTATTGCCCGGTAAAGGCGATATTCTTTCCATCAGGAGAGAATCTCGCAAAACACTCATAGCCAATATGGTTGGTCAGTTTACGGGCAGTGCCACCATTCGGAGAAACGGTATAAAGATCACCGGCATAGCTAAATACCACGGCATCATTGGAGATGGTTGGAAATCGCAAGAGTCGGGATTCCTGGGCGGATAAAAGCTGTAGAGTAAATAAGAAAATCAAGAAATTAATGAAACGCATATTGAATAGATTTTTTTTGAAGCTGCGAATGTACGAATGATTTCGTATTGTGAGGATAAAAATTTAGGAATCTTCATTTATTTTAAATCCGATCCTTCTTCTTTTCTCTTGTCTTATTTGGATTTCCTTTTCCACCACTAAAATTTTTAGATGGTCAAACAAAACTTTAATTTGATGATCATGCTTTGAGAAATTATGTTCTAGTTCCTGAATTTTTTGTAAAATATCCTGATACTTTTTAGTCAGCTCTCTAAGCCTAACAAAAGTATCAATAATTACAATATTTACTTTTTCTGCTCTTTCACTTTTAAGTACACTGGATAACATAAGTATACCATGTTCTGTAAATGCAAAGGGAGTATACTTTGAATGTTCGCCTCTGTTTAAGGTCACAAATTGTGACCTTAGAACTTTCCGGTATTCCACAGAGTTTAATTTGAACATATACCTTGCAGGAAAGCGATTTAAATTTCTCTTAACTTGTTGGTATAAAACTTTAGTCTCAACATCATATAACTCCGCCAAATCTGCGGATAACATTACTCGCTTACCCCTGATCTCATAGATTTTCTCAGCAATTAATTGTTCTTGAATTTTCATGGTGTTCACTTTTATAAAAAAAAATAGGGTGAACAAAATTATAAATAAATACAAATGGAAGAATTTAAATTTAAAATATCTGATAGCGCTTCCATCATTAACAATTCGGTTTTTGCATGAAATATTATTAAGCCGAATTACAAATTTTAATTTTCCATTCTTCTAGATATTTTCAAATAAAACTAAAATTATTTTTGTATTTTTGATTTCAAATGACAACTATGAATACCGAAGTCACCATTCAGGAATTGCAACAGCTCATGAAAGAGCTAAGGTCCAGTCAAAAAGAGACCGATCAAGCACTTAAAAAAGCCATTTCCCATTTCGATAGCCAATGGGGAAAATTGGTGGAAAGCCTGGTAGAAGGCAAACTCGTTAGTTTGTTAAATTCCTGGGGTATTCATATAAGCGATACTTCTCAGCGACGGGCAGGTACTCATGAAGGCATACAATATGAATTTGATATCATTGGACACAATGGCCATGAGATTGTCATTGTTGAAGTGAAATCTACATTAAACGTTTCCGCAGTCAAGGATTTTTTAGAAAATTTGAAAATGGCTAAAATATGGCTTCATGAATACAAAGATTATAAAATCTATGGAGCGATAGCGTATTTAAAAGCAGATGAAAAAAGTCCATTGTTTGCAGAACGGAATGGTTTGTTTGTAATCCGAGCCACTGGTGACAGTGCTTCGATTATTAACAATCCAGATTTTGTGGCGAAGTCTTGGTAATACTTCGTTTAAAAAAAAAACTGTAGAAGTTAGTTTAAAATTATTTTCTTTACAAGCTCACCTTTATTGCCTGATTGAATTTTCAATAAGTAGAGTCCTTTCTTAGATATTCCTCTGGATAGTTTAATTGTTTTTCCTTTTACAATTCCGGAACAAATATTTTGTCCCTGATAATTGAGAAGATTCCAATTTGATTTATCATAAAGATCTGATTCAAGTTGAAAAGAAGTTTCAACTGTTCCAGGATTAGGATAAATAAAAACAGCTTCAGATTCTTTTACATGTTTTGAAGCGACCACGCCAATCACTTCTCCGATTTCATGAAATACAAAATTTGTCAATACCGGTGCATTAAAATCAAAATAAATGTTAGCAGAATTTTCAATTAAAGTTCCAAATGCATTATCAGGCTTTTGTTTTATCTTAAAAGATACAAATCCGTGAGAAGCTCGCTCATTGGTAAAACTATCCACCAATAAAATATTTTCATATCTGAACAGCAATTTATTCTTTGAAACCAAATTCATCTGATAAGCATGACTGGATAGCACATCGTGAATGGTATTTGCATCGAGTCCAGGCGGCAATACATCTTCTACCACCACGGTAAAAGCGGTATCCGTTCCGGTGTTTTGAAATCTAATGACATATTCTATTTCTGTATTGGGCTTTATCAAATTCGAAAATCCAAATCCCAATGGAAATCCTTCCTTCTCATTTGGATCAAACGAACCTCTGACGATCTGACATTCTTCATCATATGCATATCCCTGATCAGGCAATGGAAACATCATCGCAAATCCGGTTAAGAAATCCCCATTCACAGAACATGCTTCTATAGTCTTTGATATACTTGAAGGATTTGGATGAAAGGGTTCTTGCGTGGCTTCGAGATGCCAGGTTGATCCATCTGCAGACACATCAATAATTTTAGATTGGCCTGCTAACAATTGATATGTTGATGATTGATACCATTCATCATTTTTAACGATGACATAATTTCCTTTCGAACCCATGTTTCCTTTTCCAATATTCTGAATGGAAAACTCCACTTGATTTCCTATGCATTGTCCCTGAACTTTGATATCAGCTCCACTCCACAAGGCACTTAAATCTTTACAAGAAGTATCCGGATAAGCTTGGGCAAAATAACATAGCGTCTGTTCCAATTCTACCGAATCACAACTTACTTTAGCGTTAAAATAAATTGTAGTACAATCATTAACTTGGAGATCCCCAAGCTGAAACCGATATAAATCAGGACCAATGACTGAATAATTTAAACTAGCATTATTAATCGCTCCAAATTCCTTAGCTAATCCGACTTCGACAAAAGATTACTTCGCAGTTATTGTACCTTCATTGCAAACATTTATATAAAAGTCGGAATCAAAACATCTTCTTAGTCTTGAAGCTGTAATTTCAGTATGCAATTCAATGCAATCTTTGTTGCTTATCACAGTAAAATTCAAAGTGGATGTATCATGATCTGTAACCTGAACTTCTTTTTCCAAATCACATGCTAACCATGATGTATTTTTAGGTTCAACTGATAATTTATAAGGTCCGAATAATGGACTTAGATATCGTCTGTAAAATCCTTGATTATTGGATTTTATTTTAAAATTAGAACCGGATTTATCTTTTACATTTATAGACCAATCCCGAAGTCCTTTATTTGAAGTATCTGAAAGACAATTTCCATTTAAATCCTGCCGAACAAAACCTTGAATCAATCCAAATCCTTCGGGATTATTACCAAAAGATAATACGACATTTTCCTGATTCTTTAATACATTTATTATTAACTCGCCAAGATCTTTCGTGATAAAAAATGCCGGAATAGTGACTTGATTTCCAAGAGTACCTGCACCCATTGTCACCAAAGCATTTTCAAAATTCACAATAATTACACAAGCGGCTCCTCTGTTTTGAGCATAAAGAGCTTTGGCTGAAAATTCGCAGGTTCCCCTTCTGATAATGGCAATTTTTCCTGCAAAATCAGTTTTATCATCTTTGCATAACAAATCATCAACATCTGGAATCATTGCCTGACCATTGAATTTATTACCAGGAAAGCTGCCGCCCCATCCGCTTGCTTCACGAAAGTTGGAACTATCACGATATGTGCCAACAATACTTGAGGGACTTAATATGGACAAATATTGAACAGAGCTCTGAGCATTAATAAATGTTGAATGAAATAGAACTATACAAGAAATAAAGTATAAGGGTAGGTTTTTCATAACATACAAGTATTTAGTTAGTGATAATACACTGATTAATCTTAAAATGCTGCCTGGCCTCTCTTTTCCTCACCTAGATATTTGCCCTTCTATACTAAAATTCTTTTTCCATTATCTAATAGCTATGCAAGTATACACAATTATTTTCTACCTTAATAAATTCTTTTGCAAATTCTCTTGCTTATCATTCAATAAACATTCACTTTAAATAGGCAATAATTTAATGTACTTGGGAATCTTTAAAAGCCGCTTAGACAAGGCTTGCAATTTTTTTTAACGATGAGTTTACTGCTGTTAATGAAGAGTTTAATCCCGATTTTTATCGGGATGCGTAACGCAGTATAGGCGGTTTTTAGAGGTTCCCTTTAATTCAAAAATAACTTTTTATAGACCTTACCCTTTTTACCAGTAGGAATTTCCAAAAAGTATAAACCTCTAAAATTATAACTGCTTGGAAGTTTTATGGTCTTTCCAAATACAATACCAGAACAAATTTTTTGTCCAAGAAAATCGGTAATCGTCCAGGTCGATTGATCATACGCTTTAGTTTCTATTTGAAAAATGGTACTGTATTTATCCTGCTCCGGATCGTATAATGATTTTTCTGGTTTATCAGAATCGCTGGGAGCATTAACACCTAATACTCTTCCGACCTCATGATAAATTGGTTTAGTAGTTATGACGGGTTGCTGATCAAAATAAATTTTTGCTTCATTCTTTATTAGCGTCCTTGTAAAGTTTCCTGTCTTCTGTTTGATTTTAAAAGAAATAAAACCACGTGAAATAGACTCATTTATTGATGAAACATCCAGTTGAATATTTTTAAAATTAAAAATCAAATGCTGATTGGAATCCACATGCATTTCAACATCATGACTCGACAAAACTGCATA
>JAYVIT010000445.1:0-3460 GCA_043769965.1 Saprospiraceae bacterium | reverse complement strand
TCTTCTTTTAATCCCGCACTTTGTTTTGCTGTTAATTCACCCATTGCTTTTGAATAAATCTGAGTAGCATCTTCCTTACTAATTTTTGTCATTTGATTATTCATGACCGCATCCAATGCTTCACTAAGATCTTTCGAATTGAGTTTATTCAATCCTTGTTGTTTTAAACTGTTTCCAAATAATACTCCGATACTGTAACTCAGTGAATCCATTTTCATTTGATTTTGTTGTGCCACCATGATGCCATTGCAAAGAAGACACAGATTGATAAATAAAATAGTTTTTTTCATTTGTATAATTAATTTATTTAGATTTCATTTTTAACTCTGTATAGAATTTATGAAAATATGGAATGGTCTCAATGCCTTTGTAATAATTAAGCAATCCAAAATGCTCATTTGGTGAATGTATATTATCTGAATCCAAACCAAATCCCATTAAAACACTTTTCAAACCCAATACTTTTTCAAACAACGCAATGATTGGAATACTTCCTCCACCTCTTGTAGGAATTGGTTTTTTCCCAAATGTAGTTTCAATTGCTTTCGCTGCTGCCAGATACGCATCGCTGTTTGTTGGTGTTACTGCAGGTTCGCCACCATGATGCTCTGTAACTTTCACTTTCACATTAGGTGGAGCAATTTTTAGAAAATGTTTTTCAAAAAGCTTGGCAATCTTTTTTGATTTTTGATTGGGTACCAATCGCATTGAAATTTTTGCAGATGCTTTTGATGGCAATACTGTTTTTGCACCTTCACCTGTATAGCCACCCCATATTCCATTTAATTCCAGTGTAGGCCTTACTCCTGTTCTTTCCAAAGTTGTATATCCTTCTTCTCCCCAGACATCACTGATTTCTAAATCTTTTTTGTACGCCTCTAAATCAAAAGGTGCTTTATTCAATGCAGTTCTTTCTTCTGCTGTCAATTCAACAACATCTCTGTAAAATCCTTTCACTTTGACTTTATTCTTTTTATCGTGAAGAGAAGCAATCATTTCTGCTAACACTGTAATAGGATTTGGAACAGCACCACCAAAAACACCAGAATGCAAATCGCGATTTGGACCAGTTACTTCCACTTCCATATATGCCAATCCTCTTAAACCGGATTCAATTGAAGGATTTTCCATACTGATCATAGATGTATCGCTAACTAAAACGATATCTGCCTCAAGTCTTTTTTTATTTGCTTTCAGAAATGCTTCAAGATTTGCTGAACC
Organism: Saprospiraceae bacterium; assembly: GCA_043769965.1. Classification (GTDB taxonomy): domain Bacteria; phylum Bacteroidota; class Bacteroidia; order Chitinophagales; family Saprospiraceae; genus Vicinibacter. The sequence goes on along the minus strand of JAYVIT010000445.1, from coordinate 2,239 downwards.
CACTTCCTCTTCACCTTCAATAATAAATTTTAAATTACATGGCAATGAATTTGTTTTTACCATGGACTCCAGTGCTTTGATGTGCATGAACACTTGTCCTTTATCATCACAGGATCCACGCGCATAAATTTTCCCATCTTTAACAACAGGTTCAAATGGAGGACTTGTCCACAAATCCAATGGATCAGGTGGCTGTACATCGTAATGTCCATATGTCAAAACTGTAGGTAAGCTTGGATCTATGATCTTCTCACCGATCACACATGGATGACCTTTGGTAGGACATACTTCAACTTTATCACAACCTGCATCAAGTAATGCTTGCTTTACAGCTTCTGCACAACGCTTGGTATCTTCATTGTGCCTGGAATCTGCACTAACTGAAGGTATGCGTAATAAATCTAAAAGTTCATCGAGGAAGCGTTGTTTGTTAGCTTCAAGATATTGGTTAGTATTCATAAATTTATTTTTTAAAAGGTATAAAAATTAAGACCATTGAAACGATAGGTCACTATAATTATTTTACTGAAGGAATCACATCCATATTATAAAACATAAAACTCAAGACATCCGCAGCTTCATCAATTCGTTTTGAGGTTGGTTTGCCTGCGCCATGACCTGCACTCACATCAATCCGGATCAACATTGGATTTGCTCCTTGTTGAGCCGCTTGCATAGCAGCAGCAAATTTAAATGAATGCGCAGGTACAACTCGGTCATCATGATCTGCAGTAGTAATCAATGTAGCTGGATAAGCAGCAGTTCTTGCATTGTGTACCGGTGAATATTTTATCAGATAATCAAATCCTTCTTTGGATTCACTGGTACCATAATCAGATGCCCAGGCCCAGCCTATGGTGAATTTGTGATATCGCAACATATCCATTACACCTACTGCAGGAAATGCAACTTTACAAATATCCGGCCTTTGTGTAATGGTTGCACCTACAAGTAATCCACCATTCGAACCACCTTGTATTGCAAGATGATTTCGGTCGGTATATTTTTCATTGACGAGATAATCTGCTGCAGCAGCAAAATCATCAAACACATTTTGCTTGCGCTCTTTAGTACCTGACATATGCCATTCTTTACCAAATTCTCCACCACCTCTTAAATTGGCAACAGCATAAATTCCATTATTCTCCAGAATGCAAAGTCTGGAAACGGCAAATGATGGTTGTATTGAAATATCAAATCCTCCATAAGCATATAATAAAGTTGGCGCTGCTTTTTCTTTTACAAAATCTTTTTTGTGCGTTAAGAACATTGGAATTTTTGTTCCATCTTTACTTGTGTACCACACTTGTTCAGTAGTGTATAAATCCGGATTGTATCCTTCTGTTTTTGGTGCAAAGTAAATTTCAGATTTGAATGTATTTAAATCTATCCTGTAAACAGTATTCGGACGAACAAATGAAGAAAAGGAATAAAATGCTTCCTGATCATGCTCCTTACCTGAAAACCCACCTACCGTTCCGAGTTCAGGTAATTCCAAATCCTTTACTAATTTTCCCTGGAGATCAAATATTTTTACTGCACTGGAAGCATTGTGCATATAAGTAGCAATTAACTTCTCTCCAATAAGACTCACACTTTGTAATACATCTTTGGATTCCGGAATAATTTCAACCCAATTTTCTCGTTTAGGTTTTTTGATATCCACATAAAACAATTTCCAGTTTGGACTTTTATCATTTGTGTGAATGAAAATGCTGTCTCCTGAATTACCGATGACATTGTAATCACTTTCGAATGTTTTAACCAACCAATTGAAATCAGATTTTTTTGCTTTGAGATCTTTTATTGCCAATGCATTTCCGCTTGTTGATTCCGTTGTTGCTAATATAAGGAAACGCTCGTCTTCCGTCAGATAAGCTCCCGCATTACGCAATGCATTTTTTGCATCTCTATAGACTAACTCATCTTTAGATTGTGCAGTACCAATTCTATGATAATAGACTGAATGAAATTCATTCTTTGCAGAAAGTTCACCAGTTCCTTTTGGTTCCGGATAGCGACTATAATAAAATCCATTATCCTTCCATGCAGCTCCGCTAAATTTTACCCAGCGAATTGTATCTTGAATATCGGTGTTGGTAGTGAGGTCTCTTACCATTATTTTATTCCAGTCTGATCCTCCTTCAGATGTAAGAAATGCCAGATACTTTCCATCTTTTGAAAAAGAATATCCACTTAATGAAGTTGTACCCTCTTTTGAAAATGTGTTAGGATCGAT
>JAYVIT010000444.1:0-8169 GCA_043769965.1 Saprospiraceae bacterium | reverse complement strand
GTTTAGGAATTTTGAAATGTATCATATTCTTCATCAGTTACAGGAATTGGTTCTTCCAACCAATCCACATCTTTCCCATCTTCTCCATTAATTTGTATTGCAATATGCGTAAATGTACTATCAGGTGTTGCCCCATGCCAATGCAATTCGTTTTCAAAAATGATTACTACATCTCCCGGTAAAAGTAATTGTATTGATTCCCCTTTTTTCTGAACATATCCTTTGCCCTCCGTTGCAATTAATATCTGTCCTACCGGATGTGTATGCCAGTTCGTTCTTGCTTTAGATTCAAAAGTAATTTTGAGTGCATTGCAGCCAAACCCATCATCTTTTACATACCGCTCAAGCCATGCAGTTCCGGTAAAATGATCAGGAGATACTGATTCTGTTTTTATGGATTTTGAATTTTTTATTATCATGATTATGGAATTATTCTCAATGTTCAAGCATAGCTCAAATTTGATGATATCTTTTGCTTATTTAAAACTAGCCAATTATACTCATCATCAAGTAAAGAATTTGATACCAGTCAATTGCCTATTAGAATGCATATTTTACAAATTAGGAAATCCTATAGGACAATGAGCTATAAATTTATTTTGAATAAGTAAACTATAGAAATTTTAGTTCCAACAATTCCTTGGCTACTTTATGCACCCCGTCAAGAATCCTTTGCCTTTGTTTTAAGGATGGAGATTTTCGGCCTTTGATATATTGACTTAATAGAGTTTGATTCATGCCAATTCTTTGGCTTAGGGCTTTTACATTGATTATTTTATAATGGTTAAAAAATACTCTTAGATTGAGGCATAAACTTACCTCATCAATACGATATGAAATGTTTTTATCTTGAAACAATAAATTTGTCGCTTCTACAATCATTTCTTTGAGTTCTTCAATGGTATCACCTTGAGTTGCTATGATTCCAATTTTTACTTTTGCATATGCGCTGTAACCTATATCTTCTTTCAGGATTTCAAATATAATTTTTGGTTTTTTCATCACTATTCATTTTGAATGGTTTAAACTTTTCTGACTTATAGATGTATTGATTCCGCAATTAATTTTGATCTCACAATTTATAAAGAATTTTGTAAGTTTGTGAACAAATAATTGTATATGAAAAAGTTAATGCCAATATTATTAGTCTATTTTGTTTGCTGTTCAAAAGACAACGATCAGAATACTTCCAATTTGGATTTAATCACTTCTGGTAAATGGATCCCTGAAAGTATTATTTATAATCCGCCAATTGACTATCTGGGAAATGGTGTAATTGTTGCCGATGTGTACACCTTATATGAGCCATGTGAGAAAGATAATACACTTGAGTTTATTTTGCCTTCTATTTTAAAATTTGATGAGGGCGCAACAAAATGTTCTCCAAGCGATCCACAGAATGAATCCGGCACATAGAAACTTATTAATAATGATACGCAACTTGAGATCTATGATAATGTAATAACTGACACATTTTCAATTATTGGCAAAAAACTTGTCTTAGTATTTGAAGAACCTGACTTTGATGGAACAAATGGAGGTAAAGACTACATTATTACTGCAACATTAAAACAAAAGTAAATCGGTTTAGAGTTTTGGGGATTCCCATTTAAAATTGTTTGTTTGTGTAAATCAATATCATTTTATAAATAACTCTAATCGAAGAGGGTAGTCTGAATAATTTAATTTCGTTAGATTATTTAAATAATGGATCCATTAAAATATATCATCCAAGTTCAAAAAACACTTGCAACTCAAAACGCATTGATATTTCAAGCACCCGGTCGCATCAACATTATAGGCGAACATACTGATTATAACCAGGGATTGTGTATACCAGCCGCAATTGATAAATCAATCTATTTTGGTATCACTCCTTCCCATGAAACTGAAATAATTTCTTTAGACCAAAACAATAACTGGTTTCCAAAACAAGATAAAAGGATGCCGGATTGGGCTATCTATTTTAAAGGAGTCATGGACTTATTAAAGCAAAAGGGATATTCCTGGCCTTATTTTAAATTGGTATTCGGAGGAGATCTTCCAATTGGTGCAGGTCTTTCTTCGTCTTCAGCAATCACTTGCGGGTTTATTTCAATCCTGAATGAATTTGCTGAATTGAATATTAGTAAAGAAAAACTAACAAGTCTTGCAGTTCAAGCAGAAAAGGCTTCAGGGCTTGATGGAGGAATGATGGATCAGATTTGCATCATGAATGGAAAAAAGGATCATGCATTAATGATTGATTGTTCTAACTGGAAATATATTTATCTTCCTATTTCATTTCCTGATGTTAGTTGGTTAGTCGTTGATACAAAAGTAAAACATAAGTTAGTTGATACAGAATACAATTCACGTTCAACTTCATGCCGGGAAATATTGCAAACGGCAAAGCAAATGTTTCATGAAATGAATTCCCTTAGTCAGCTTGATGAAAATATGATTAGCAAAATTAAATCGCAACTTTCTAAAGGAAAAAGTGAAATGCTACAATATATTTTTGATGAAAACATGAGAGTGATCAGAATGGAAGATGCCATTAATCATTCGGATTTTAATTCAATGGGTAATTTATTATTTGAAGGGCATGATGGATTGAGAAAACAATACCAGGTAAGTTGTGAAGAGCTCGATTTTTTGGTTGATTATGCAAAACATAATGGATCTGCATATGGAGCAAGAATGATGGGAGGTGGTTTCGGAGGCTCTACTTTACATTTAATTCCACAATCAACTAAACAGAATTATCAGATTGGAATTGCAAATGCATACAAGAACCGCTTTGGATTTTATCCGGAAGTTTTTGAAGCGGTTACCTGTGATGGAGTTCATGAAGAAAGAGGCAAGGAGCAATAGATGACTGAACGATCCCATCGCAGATGGGCAGACTGTGACAACAGTCTGAGTGAAGGAACCGCGAAAGCGGCTAGTAGGAGTAATGGGCAATGATCAATTTTACAACCAATTAAGATAGCAATTTTTCTTTTTAACTTTTTCTTCGCGCAATTTGCGGTTTCACTTTGCGAACTTTGCGTTTAATTTTAGGTATTATCGGTAACACAATTAAAAGTAATGAAATATTTATCAGTCCCCGTTATTTTATTTCTTCAATTAAGCTTATTCGCAAAAGAATCAAATGATGAATCCAAATTAAAATCACTACTCGAAAAAAAATTTCCAGGAGTGATCATCAAAACTATGGAGAAGCGGGATGGATATAAATTTTGTTGGGAACTAATCATAATTCAAAAACTCGATCATTGGGATGAAAAGTCTGAAGTCTTTCCTCAAAAAATTCTGCTGTATCACAAATCATTTAAAAATCCGAATGTTTTGGTAACAGAAGGGTATAACGTCATCGACCGGATTTATGAAGCCACAATGATATTAGATGCAAATCAATTCTCAGTTGAATATCGGTTTTTTGGAGATTCTCATCCGGCAAAATTGAATTGGAAATTACTCAACCACAAACAGGCATTGGAAGATTTGCATAGCATCAAAACAAAGCTAGCTGAAATTTATAAAAAAAGCTGGGTCGCGACCGGGATCTCAAAAGGAGGTACAACGACAGCTCTTTATAGTTTGACCTATCCAAAAGATGTGAAAGCTTCTGTGGCGTATGTCGCTCCTTTTGTTTTAGAACAAGAAGATAAACGAACCGTAGATCATTATCAGAATAAAGTAAGCACACCAAATTGCCGTCAAAAAGTAAAAGATTTTCAAAGAAATCTTTTAAATCACAGGAACGAATTAAAAGTGATGCTTACTGATTTAGAAAAGAGAGATGAAGTTGTATTTCAAATGGATAAAGATAAAGTAATTGATTTTACTGCTTTGGAATATCCTTTTTCATTTTGGCAATGGGGATTTGGTTGTGAAGAAATCCCGGATAAAAATGCAAATGCACAAACTATTTATGAGCACATCGAAGAAGTCGTGGATTTCAATTACTACGACAATAAATCTTGTACAGAATTTCTACCTGCATATTATCAGTTCATGACGGAATATGGCTACTATGGTTTTGATACCACAGGTATCAGCGACTTATTGGTATATCCACAACTTTCGAATCTCGAGTTTTGTCCCAAAGATGCAGATCTTACTTACCATGGTGAATATCTAAATGAAATGCACCAAAGGGCCATTCATGAAAGTAAAAATATTATTTACATCTATGGAGGATTGGATACCTGGACCTCTTGTGCTATAAATCCATCACCAGAAACAAATGCTATTAAATTAGTTAAATGGGATGGAGGTCACCGCACACGAATTCGTGATTTTTCCAATTCAGAAAAACAAATGGTCTATAATACTTTAAAAAAATGGACCAGGCATAAAACTAAGGCACTTCCTTATTAGGCTCCCGCAATTCTGCGGGATAAGTTATGGCTATAGGATTTTAGGCTGTTGGAGGAAATATAATTTATAGATTGATCGTCACTATAATGTTTCAAGGACTATATGTTTGGTAAGAAATATATTTAATAAGATTAAATTTGCATCCCTAAAGCCTAAAAGCCTATAGCCTTTTTAATTATGGTACTACAAAACGATCAGTATTACATTCAGAACATCCCTGTGAAAGAGATCATCGAGACCTATCAAACTCCAGTTTATGTTTACGATACAGACATTATCAAAAGACAGATTGATAGATTAAAGTCAGCTTTTCATGTTCCTGATTTAGGAATTCACTTTGCTTGTAAGGCATTAAATAATATAAATATTCTAAAACTCATACATCAATGGGGAGTTAGATTGGATGCTGTGTCTGTACAGGAAATATGGACTGCTCTGAAAGCTGGGTTCACACCTGAAGAAATTATCTATACACCAAATTGTGTCGGGCCAGATGAAGTCGAAATGGCTATTGAATTAGGCGTTCAGATTAATATTGATCATATTGAAACACTTGAATACATTGGTCAGCATTATCCACATGTAAAAATTGGAATCCGGATTAATCCTCATGTCATGGCAGGAGGAAATGAAAAAATTTCTGTTGGACATATCGATAGTAAGTTCGGTATCTCCATATATCAAATGCCTTTGGTACTTCGATTGGTGGATGCATTGAAACTCAAAGTGAATGGTCTTCATATGCATACAGGTTCAGACATACTCGATGCTGGTGTATTTAGTCTTGCTTCGGAAATCATGTATGATACTGCGAAAAAATTTAAGGATCTTGAGTTTATTGATTTTGGAAGTGGTATTAAAGTTCCTTATAAACCGGATGATGTGCAAACAGATGTTGAAGAATTGGGTGAAGTATTATCCGCATCGTTTAATCAATTCTGCAAAGACTATGGTAGAAAATTAAAATTATATTTTGAACCGGGTAAATATCTGGTTTCTGAATGCGGTTACTTTTTTGTTAAAACAAATGTGATCAAACAAACACCTTCCACAATGTTTGCAGGAGTGGATTCTGGATTAAATCATTTGATCAGACCCATGTTTTATAATTCGTATCACCACATTATCAACATAAGCAATCCAACAGGAAAACCACGTGTTTACAATGTAGTAGGTTATATCTGCGAGACGGATACATTTGCAAGCGACAGAGTGGTATCTGAAATTCATCCAGGCGACATCCTTTGTTTTAAAAATGCTGGCGCCTATTGTTTTACAATGTCTTCAAATTACAATTCCCGATTTCGTCCCGCAGAAGTAATGATTCATGAGGGAAAACATTATTTGATTCGTCAGCGAGAGACAATGGATGATTTGTTTAAAAATCAGGTCGTGGTTGTATAGACATTGATCCAATAATTTTGGGGGAGTAAACCCAGTGAGATTTGATTCAAGTCCGTCATTGAAAGGCAGACTTTCTGACTTGATATTGCTGTTTACATTTAACCGGGGTTTTTACTATTTACGGGTAAATTATTCAAATCTAAATTTAATTGGCAAATTGATTTTTGATTCTGTTGCGATTTGCTTTAGGTTTTTAGCAGGTATCCAATTTGGCATTAATGAAATGATCCGCAACGCTTCTTTATCATAGTTCTCACAAACTCCATATAAAATCCTTTGATCTTTAATCACTCCTGAACTATCCACAATAAATTCAATATAAACGGTTCCTTGTCCACAAAAGATAGTTGGAGGCCATTGCAAATTCCGTTTTATAAAAGCAGTTAAACTGTCTTTTCCACCAGGAAAATGTGCTTGATATTTTCCTGGATAATTAAAAAGTATTGGTTTGCTTTCTTCCACATTGATTATTTGCAAGCAATCGTCTTTGATTTCATTTACAGGGTATTTCTGATAAGGAGATTGAGAGTAACAAGTCCAATTTACAGAGGCATGGTGAATTATAGTTAAAACTAAAATTAGTTTGCTCATTGAATGAGAATTCATTTTGTAAAGATAAATCAATGGTGCATTATAGAAGAATTCTTATGAGACTAATTATTTCATCGCTACGCGGCTTTGGTTTTTTAATTAATCAAAAATCTTTTGACAGGTGGCTAGTTCAAATCTCTTGAGCATATCGGCAGGTTGGTAACTCATTATAATCCATATAAATCCATTATCTTTCCCCATTATTTAAAAAATGAAATTTCTCGCCACTCTCACCTCCTACATCTTCCATCCCCTAATTATATTATTTTATTCGCTCTTTTTGTTGTTGTGTTTAAAACCACACTTGATTGGTGCATTGCATTGGAGTGAACAATCCTTACTCATCATTCTCATATTCATTTACACTTGCGTTGTTCCTGCAATTGGAATAGCATTACTAAAATTTACGGGATTAGTGAAAAGTTTTAAAATGGAAGACAAGTACGAACGGTATGCACCATTAATCATTTGTGCGATTTTTAATTTATGGCTCTGGGTAAATCTCAAATCACAGGAAAACATTCCGAAATTATTGATTGCATTTATATTGAGTTCTATAATTTCTATTTTCCTAGCTTTTGTGTTGAATCTCAGAATAAAAATAAGTTTGCATGCCATGTCTATTGCAGCATTTGCAAGTTTCTGGATCATTATCCGGTTATTTCATTCAGAAGATCACATTTATTATTTCCGGTTTATGAAAGAATCTGTATCCGCTTTTCACATTCATCATCTCATCGGAATCTCAATTATTTTAGCAGGTTGGATTGGTACTTGCCGGTTGTATCTAAAGGCACATACTGCTGAGGAATTGTATCTGGGCTATTTCGTTGGAGTATTTTCCACTATACTTGCATTTTCATATACTTTTTGACATGGATGCAATTATTAAAACAATAGAAAGCGCCTGGGCAGATCGAAGTTTGACCGCTGACCCAAACGTTAGGTCCCAAATTCACGAAGTCATTCGATTGCTGGATACAGGCAAAATCCGAGTTGCTGTAAATATCAATGGGGAATGGACGGTCAATGAATGGATCAAGAAAGCCATTCTTTTATATTTTCCAATCATGGAAAACAAAATCATCAAAGCAGGTGATCTCGAGTTTTTTGATAAGATTCCACCAAAAACCGGATTTGATAAACTAGGTGTACGGGCAGTTCCTACTGCCATCGCACGATATGGATCTTTTGTAGAACCAGGTGCCATATTAATGCCGAGTTATGTCAATATCGGAGCTTATGTTGGATCTGGATCAATGGTTGATACCTGGGCCACAGTTGGTTCTTGTGCTCAAATCGGTAAAAATGTCCACCTCGCTGGCGGTGTTGGCATCGGTGGCGTTCTCGAACCCCCTCAGGCCAGACCCAATATAATCGAAGACAATGCTTTCATTGGTTCGCGATGCATTATTGTTGAAGGAGCCCTTATCGGATCCGAGGCGGTCCTTGGTGCCAATGTAGTCATTACCGGATCTACTCATATTATAGATGTTACTGGTACAGAACCCAATATTTACAGGGGCTTTGTGCCTCCTCGCTCGGTCGTTATCCCGGGCTCATATACCAAAGAATACCCAGCCGGTAAATACCAGGTACCCTGTGCATTGATCATTGGCCAACGGAAAGAATCAACAGACAAAAAGGTATCCCTGAATGATGCTTTGCGGGAATATGATGTTTCTGCCTAAACCCTTCTTATACTTGCGTTGTTAATGATTCCTTGTCATGAATAGTCCACTTCAATCGTTTGTGTCCTTGTGACTAATTCTTTTGAAAGATAAGACACAGATGGTCCAGGTGAAT
>JAYVIT010000443.1:0-5855 GCA_043769965.1 Saprospiraceae bacterium | reverse complement strand
CAAATTGAAACAAAATATTTATCAGAAGTAGTTATTAAAGAAATAAAACCGATTGGTGCTGTGTTAAATGATACGCTACAATTTGATGCATCTTCTTTTAAAGTAATGAAAGATGCAACTGCTGATGAATTACTCGAAAAGATGCCTTCAGTTACAAAGGACCAGGGAACACTCAAGTCCCAGGGCGATGAAATAAAACAGGTATTAATAGATGGCAAACCGTTTTTTGGTACAGATCCCAATCTATCTTTAAAAAATCTACCCGCAGAACTAATAGATAAAGTACAAATATTTGATCAGCTTAGTGAGCAATCGCAGTTCACCGGAATTAATGATGGCAACACCGTGAAAACAATCAATATTGTGACGAAAGCCGGTTTGAATAATGGTCAATTTGGAAAAATTTATGCTGGTTATGGTTTAACGGACAAAAACCAAACAGACAGAAGTAAATATCAATTGGGAGGAAATTTTAATTACTTTAATGGAGATAGAAGATTGAGTCTGATTGGAATGTCAAATAATATTAATGTGCAAAATTTTTCAATCGATGATATCCTTGGGGCGATTGGTTCGAATAATAGTCAACGCTCAAGAGGTAATTTCGGCAATCAACCAAGATCAGGCAATGAACCACGAAGAGACAATAGAGGAGGTTCCAGTGGACCAGGCGATTTTCTTGTTCCGCAAAATGGCGGAATTAGCACAACGCATTCTGTTGGATTTAACTATAGCGATAAATTTGGTACTAAATTAGAATTAAATTTATCCTACTTCTTTAATCAAACAGATAATAAAATAGAAAGTGAGTTAACGCGACAGTATTTCCAAACTGATACGTTCAATCAAAACTATTTCGAAGGCAATAATTCGACTTCTTCAAATCTAAATCATAGAATAAATGGAAAATTAGAATACAAAATTGACAGCTTTAATTCAATCACTTTCAGACCGAGAATCACTTTTCAAACAAACAGATCCAGCGGGAATTCAAAAAGTCAAACCACTATTAATTCTTCAGCTATTAATTCTTCCATCAATGAAAATAAATTCAATTCTGATGGTTATAATTTATCCAATAACTTGTTGTACCGGCATAAATTTAAAAAGCCGGGAAGAACTATTTCGTTAGATATCAATTCTAATTTTGCTCCTAAAGATGAATTCAGCAACCAAAATTCTTTTACCCAATTTGTAATCAATACTCAGAATATACTGGATACAATTAATCAACGCAAGGACAACAGTTATAAAAAATGGGGATTCAATGCGAATATTGAATTTACCGAACCCATAAATTCGCTTAATTCTTTATCATTAAATTATAGACATAACATCAACTCAGATAATACAGATCTGGAAACATATGATATACTGTCTGAACAATTGCAAGCTGATACTCTTATTACAGACCTTAGTAATCGCTTCGAAGCAAAAACAACAAGTCATCAAGTTGGTCTTGGCTATCAATTCAACAAGGAACAAAAATGGAACATAAGCTTACGAACAAGTTGGCAATATGCGCATCTTGACAATCAGGAATTATTTCCAGGTACATTAAACCTGCAAAAAAGCTTTTACAATGTACTACCATCATTATTTCTGAGATATTCATTTAGCCGTACGAAAAATCTTAATGTTCATTATCGGATTAATACACAGATCCCGTCAATCTATCAGCTTCAAAACATACTTAACAATTCCAATCCAGTACAACTAAGCATTGGAAATCCTAATTTGAAACAGTCCGTTAATCATAATATCAATTTTAGATTTTCTTCAAATAATGCAAATGCAACAATGATTTATTTGATGTTAGGCGGATCATATACGGAGGACTATATCGCCAACCATCTTTACATCAACAGCAGAAATCTTCCAATTTTTAATACGTTTAACATCCCATTTGGAAGCCAATTAACCATTCCTGAAAATACCAGTTCATCACTGCAGTTGAGATCATTCTTTTCGTATACTATTCCAATTACATTGATCAAATGCAATTTATCTTTTGATGTATCATATATATACTCAGAAACTCCAGGCTTATTGGATACACTACAATTTAAATCATATCAACAATTTTCAACACTTGGCCTTTCCCTGACCAGCAATATAAATCAGAAGATTGATTTTACTATTCAATTCAGACCTTCTTACAATACCTACAGAAGTTCAGATACAAAAGACAACTATTTTATTTTGGATCAGAGGATCAAATTCAATTGGCAGTTTACCAATAAAAATATTATCCGCATAGAATTCAATTCCAAAATCAATCAGGATCTTAGCAGGCAATTTGATCAAAATATTTATTTGCTCAATGTGGCAATCGGAAGAAAGTTATTTAAAAATGAACGGGGTGAAATTGCAATTGGGGTAAATGATTTTTTAAATGAAAATGAAAGTATTCAACGATTGGTATCAGAATATTATCTCGAAGATTCTAAAAATAATATTTTACAACGCTTTTTGATGTTGTCTTTTACGTATAACATTCGGAACTATAATTCGGGCAAAAAGCCAAGCAATTCAAATTTACAGGATCCTGAAAGGATGAGAAGGTGGTAAACTAAATTCAATTATTTTAATAATGATTTCCTAAATTGTTCTACCAACAGTTTCATCCCATCGCTTGCCCCGAGTGGAAGAATGTTCAGATTTTTTATTCTCATCATATCTAAGTTTGGTGCCGGCTTAGGATCGATATAATATACTTCACAATATTTTGGAGCATAACCAACCAGACCTGCGGCAGGATAGACTTGCAATGATGTACCAACAACTAATACAACAGCTGCTTCTTGAGTAATTTGAATTGCCTGTTGTAGTTTGGGGACATCTTCACCGAACCAAACTATATGAGGTCTTAACTGTGATCCCAATTCACACTTCATACCCAAATGAATATCATCCATCCACGAATAAACAAGATTTGAATCAATGGTACTTCTTGCTTTAAGCAATTCACCATGCAGATGTAATACATTTGAACTTCCTGCACGCTCATGCAGATCATCGACATTTTGTGTGATAACATGAACTGAAAAAATCTCTTCAAGTTCGACTAAAGCGATATGCGCAAAATTTGGTTTAGATTCGAGTAATTGCCTTCTCCTTTGATTATAGAAATCTAGTACGAGTTCTGGGTTTTCTTCCCAACCCATAGGGGTAGCCACTTTCATCACATCATAACCTTCCCACAAACCATCTGAATCCCTAAATGTTTTGATTCCACTTTCAGCGCTTATTCCGGCTCCTGTTAATACTACTAAATTCTTTCTCATAAATTAATTTTCAAAAAAGCATTGGAAATATTTTTTATGACATCGGAAGGAAAAATACTTTCTTCAGCAATCTTTTCTTTAGCAATATCGGCGGCCATACCATGAATATACACTGCCAACTTACATGCATCTAGTATAGAATATCCCTGCGCTAGAAAAGAACCGAGCATTCCACTGAGCACATCGCCACTTCCACCTTTTGCCAAACCAGGATTTCCTGTACTATTAAAAAAAACTTTTTTATCTGGACTAATTACTGCAGTAAACTTTCCTTTTAGAATAATATGGATTTTAAATTGCGAACTAAATTCAATCGCTTTTTTCAATCTTTCGAATCCATTTGAAGAAGGACCGAATAAGCGATCGAATTCGCCAACATGTGGAGTGACTATACAATTGTTATTCAAACTACTTTGCCAATTTTCCATTGCGATAATATTAAGTGCATCAGCATCTAATACCATTGGCTTATTAAATGAACTTAGAATGCTATACAATTTATTTTTACTTTCCATTTCCAGCCCCATACCAGGGCCAGCAACCAAACAGGAATATTTGGATAAATCTAAAGTGTTAGTTTGTACAAAAATTGCTTCTGGAAGTGAAATTTGAATTATTTCCCGATTGCTTTCTTCCGAATAAATACTACATAATCCGCAACCGCTTCTAAGGCTGGAGTTAGCTGAAAGGATGATAGCACCTGCCATTCCTTTGTTTCCACCTATTATTAAAAGATGTCCATATTTATTCTTCCAATTGAATAGACTTCTGGGAGAATAAATTTCGCTAATATCATTTTGCTCCAGGTAATTCAGATTCGGTGGATTATACTTAATGAATTCGGAATCAAGGTTTATATTTCCAATTGAAAGTTCTCCGCAATATTTGCCGGTCTCTGCAATAAGTTGACTTAGTTTTGGACTTTGGAACGTAAATGTAAATTGTGCATGAATACAATCAGAATCAGTTATCTTGTCAACGAACATTCCGGATGGCACATCGACGGCTACTACTTTGTGTTTTGATTCATTTATAAATTGAATCCAATTTAACAAATTGTCATCAAGATCTCTGTTTAGACCATATCCCAAAATGGCATCAATAATTACCAAGCCAGTTGATTGTGCAAATAATTGAACCAGATCGTGCCTGCTACTTATTTGTTCAATGCCTAATGCACGAACTTTACTTAAGTTAATTTCATAATCTGGCGAATTATGTTCTCCAACTTTCACCAGTACAACTTTTACTCGAAATAATTTTGAAACAAGAAGTCTTGCGATCGCTAATCCGTCACCACCATTATTTCCATTTCCACAAAAAATGAGGAATAAATCATTTGGTTGAAATTTTTCAATAAACCAATTTACAAATTGAATGGCTGCTCTTTCCATTAAGTCTATGGAATCAATGGCTTGTGTTTTCATAGTAAAGTGATCCCAGAATTTCAATTCCTTCGAAGAATATATTGGTAACATACAACCTTGATTTTATTCAATTAACCTTATAAATAATATGAAAACCAAATTGGCACCATACAAACTACATTTTGCAAATTCCAAGATACAATTCTTAAAATAATTGAGAATATATTTGAATATATCCATTACAATGACTAATATTGCTTGTCCTAAAGGATATACCCATAAACAAATCCTTCTTTTCGCCATTCAAGCAATTTATTTATTTAACTTATTAGCAATCAATTATTTATGCTCATGAAGCATTTTATAATAGTTATCGTTTATTTCACCTTTTATTCGTTGAAAATCAATGGACAGGATATCCATTATTCTCAATATTTTTATAATTACCCTAGTCAGAGTCCGGTCCAATCGGGTTTATACTCTGGCAAACACCGGATTACTGCTAATTATCGCAATCAATGGCAAACTGTACCAGTTCCTTATTTGACTTTGAGCATGTTTTATGACAGTAAATTCAAATTGAAAGGAGGAAAAGATTATATAGGTGTAGGAATTGGATTTGAGTATGATAAGGCAGGAGATTCTGAACTCAGTTTGGCCTCTCTGAATGTTTCCATTAATTATGCGCTTTCGATTAATAAATCAAATCTCCTCATTATAGGTCTTAGTCCCAATGTTGCACAAAGGAGATTATCAAATGAAAAATTAAAATGGAACAATCAGTGGAATGGTGATAAATATGATCCTTCCTTGTCTTCAAAAGAAAACTTCAATTTGAGTGGATCGTTTTTTATGGACTTAGCTGCTGGTTTGGGCTTCCAACATAGTTTTACAAAAAGAAGCAAAATCCTTATCGGAGGTGCTTTTTTTCATTTGCTTGAACCTAATCAAACCTTTTATGGCATTATTCAATCATCTGTTAAGCTTCCCATACGAAATGTATATCATGCAAATATTGATATCGGTTTAGGCAATTATGTGGATTTCATATTACACGGACAATATCAGGAACAAGAAAAATATAATGAAAAAGTAGGAACGGGCATGCTAAGATTCTATTTAAATAAAAATCCTGGAATTAAACTAAATCTGCTTGTTGGATGTGGAGTAAGATTAAAGGATTCATTTTTTCCAATGATCG